>CAMDVC010000011.1 GCA_945878785.1 Bifidobacterium breve
ACTTCGCTGTACAGAATTTCTTCAGCACTGCCGTCGGCATCGAGATCCCAGCCAAGTAATTGCCCATGTCCGGAGGTGCGTTCCAATACTGCAGCGCCAGAGCCGTCTCCAAACAGGATTGCCGTGTCGCGGTCAGTCCAATCAACAATTCTCGACAAACTGTCGGTGCCAATGACAAGAATACGTTGCGAGCCTAGGGCGATAAGACCGTGAGCTGCGATCATCGCGTACATAAATCCAGAACACGCAGCATTGACATCGAACGCTCCACACCGTAGGCCGAGCGCATGTTGAACTGTTGGGGATGTTCCTGGCACTGTTCGATCCGGTGTTGTGGTGGCCAGAACAAGAGCGTCAATTGACAGCGGATCTATTCCTGCCATCTCAATTGCGGCTCTGCCACTGGCAATGCTCATATCGGCTGTTGAACCACCAATGTGTCTGCGATGAATACCAGTTCTCTCGCGGATCCATTCGTCGTTAGTGTCCATGGTTTTCGAAAGATCGTCATTGGTGACTGTTGTATGGCCGAGAGATGTGCCCCAGCCAATAAAGCGGGCACCGCGAACGTTGTCTGGGATCTGAGGCATGTTGTCCTGCGTTCTTCTCGTAGTTACTTTGTGCGCAACCATGCAATGGGCTGACGTGATGTCACACGTTCACCTTCAACTGCGATGTAACTCTGAACTATTCCTGCAAATGGCGAACGTACTTCTGTTTCGCCGACATGTCCGATGAGGCGACCAACTTCAATAGTTGTGCCATTCGCAATGTTCCCAATGGGAGTAAAAACCCCTGCGGACGGGCTAACTACGAGCCGTTCAACCGCAAATAGATGTTCACCTTCGTGTTGGCCAGCTGCCAGCGGGGCTGATGCGTCGACCCATTCGATGAGCTTGTCTAGTTCGTCAGGTGTTGCAACGCTGATTGTTCGTGCGGACTGGACGGTTCGTTTAGCCATCCCTGTAAGAACGCCACCAGGCCCGAGCTCCACGAAGCCCGACACGCCAGCCTCAGAGAGGGTCAATAGGCAATGCTTCCAGCGAACTGGGTTTGATAGCTGTGCAGACAAAAGTGATGACCATTCGTCGCCCGCATCGTGCAGTGCTGCATCAACATTAGAGACAACGGGAACCTCTGTGTCTCGTGGGCTAGCAGCTGCAATAGCAATTCGAAGTCGATCGCGGGCCGCAGTCATAAAGGGCGTGTGAAATGCACCAGATACTTGAAGCGGCATTACCTTTTTGGCACCTAGTTCCTTTGCAACTGCACCCGCTGCTGCAACGCCAGCGGGAGATCCCGCGATGACCACTTGGCCAGGAGCGTTGAAGTTCGCAACCCACACGTCGCTGTCCGCGCGCCGACACGCGACCTCAACAAGGTCATCATCAAGACCGAGAATGGCCGCCATGGTGCCAGGTGATGCAAGGCCAGCTTCGTGCATGGCATCGGCTCGCTCAACAACCAATCGAACGCCGTCTTCGAATGACAAAGCTCCTGTGGCGGTGAGGGCTGTGTATTCGCCCAAACTGTGACCTGCACAAAAGCTTGGTTCAATTCCTAACCGTTCAACTGCATCAAGAACCATGAGGCTTGAGACAAAGGTTGTTAGTTGAGCATTGCGCGTATCCCGCAGAGTTTCTGCGTCTGCATCAAGAAGAAGCGAGGCAAGATCACGGCCAGATACCTCTGAAGCTTCGTCAACTAGCTCCCAACTTTCGGTATCGGTCCACGGTCGGCCCATACCGGGTCGTTGCGACCCTTGACCAGGAAATGTAAAGGCAAGCACTGTGAAAACCTTAGACGGCGTGTTGATGGCAATGCGTACTACTCATTAGTAAGGCTCTGAAGAGAAGTGCCGATACCATGGTTAACCCTGGCCCGAGTGGCGGAATGGCAGACGCGACGGACTCAAAATCCGTTGCTCGAAAGGGCGTGTGGGTTCGAGTCCCACCTCGGGCACCCAGGCAATCCATACACTAAGGGTGTATGGGACATCGACTATTGCAACGCCGTCTGTCTCAAGTGTCAGCACGTATGCGTGAACTCACTGAAGAACTTCGGGTGGTGCAGGACCAGATGAGTCATGTCGTTGATGAAGCCGACGAGAAGTCGCTTCGCGCTTTGGTCTCTGAAACCCCTTCGGCCGCATTTGAATATCGCGAAGCTAAGAAACACTCTGATGTCATACAGCGCCACCATCAACAGATAGTTGCTGAACTGGCTGACCTTGAACGTCGGATGAATAGTCTTCTAGATCGTATGAAGGAGCCAAGTGCATGAGCATTCGTGTAGTAATCGCTGAGGACGAGTCCATCATTCGTCTTGACTTGAAAGAGACCCTCGAAGAAGAGGGGTACGAAGTTGTGGGCGAAACAGGCCGTGGGGATAAGGCTGTAGAACTTGTCCGAGAATTACGACCTGATCTTGCAATTCTCGATATCAAGATGCCAGGCATGGATGGTATTGAAGCCGCTCGGTTGATTACGAAAGACCGAATCTGTGGTGTTTTGGTCTTAACGGCATTCAGTCAGCGTGAAGTAATTGAACAGGCACGTGATGCGGGCGCACTGGCATATTTGGTGAAACCCTTTCAGAAGACTGATCTTGTGCCAGCTATTGAAGTTGCCATTGCTCGCTTCCGCGAAATGCAGGCGTTGAATGGAGAAGTTGACGCGCTGGAAGAACAATTGGAGACTCGCAAATCAATTGATCGTGCTAAGGGCATCCTTATAGATCAGTGCTCGATGTCTGAATCTGATGCGTATGGTTTTATTCAGCGCGGGGCCATGAATCACCGAGCCACAATGAAGGCTGTCGCTGACATGGTGATTTCTGGCGAATTGCGCCCCGAATAGTTATGGGAAATTGCCCATGTTGATCATGGCCCTTGACGGAAACTCATTGGCGTATCGCGCCTTCTATGCATTGCCAGAAGATATGGCTAATGCAAGCGGTCAAGTAACGAACGCTGTGTACGGCTTCACCACAATGTTGCTGACGTTGTTGCGTGACCATAAGCCAGACGGCGTGGTCGTAGTGTTCGATCGTCCCGAGCCCACCTTTCGTCATGACGCGATTCCGGAGTACAAAGCACAGCGAGACAAAGCACCCGAAATTCTGATTCAACAATTGGGAATGATTCGTGAACTGCTCGACGTTCTCGGAGTCGTTTGGTGGGAAAAAGCTGGCTTCGAAGGCGACGACTTAATTGCTACCGTCGCAGAGCATATAGAGCAATCCGGAAGTGATCTCATCGTTGTCACTGGCGACCGTGATAGTTATCAACTGGTGCGTGATCCACACATTCGCGTTTTGTACAACAAGCGTGGGGTTAGTGATTACGCGTTGTACAACGAGGCTGGGATTTTTGAGCGAACTGGGGTGACGCCGGCTCAATATGCTGATTATGCAGCGTTACGTGGAGACCCAAGTGACAATTTGGCTGGGATACCCGGAGTTGGCGAGAAGACTGCAGCGAAATTAATTAATCAGTATGGCGATATTGACGGGGTGCTTGCAGCTGCAGAGGCCCAGACACCGAAACTCAAAGCGGGCCTTCTTGAGCACGGTGACCGTGTGAAACGTAATGCAGCGATGATGATCTTGCGTCGTGATGTTCCGCTCGAAGTGAACCTAAATGAACTCTCCCCGCATCCAGACATGGCAGGTGCCGCGCGAATGTTTGAGTTCTTGGAGTTCAAGACGATGACAAAGCGACTGTCAGATATTGCAAAGTCATTGAACTGGGAGACGCGGGGAGATGCGGCGCCTGTTGTTGCGGGCATTGTCGTTCCTGATTCGAACGAAGTTCTTGGGAAAGTGATTGTTGCTGAATCGGTAGGTGAAGTAGCAGCGACGCTAAACAAGTTGTCATCTTTCGTGATTGCGGCGCACTTTGATGGCGAACCTGGACGCACTGCCATTGCTGGAATAGCCGTAGTAATAGATAAGACGCTTGGCTCAGTGCTGTATATCCCGCGAACACTGTTGTTGCACGATGATGTCGTTTCTGCGCTGAATGCGGGAACACCGATTGTTTGTCATGATGCTAAATCGGTGATGCGTGCATTGTTAGATGATTCCATTGATCTTCTCTACTTATCTCTAGATACGGCAATTGCGTCGTATTTGGTCAACCCGTCACGGTCGAGTTATTCGTTAGCCGCAGTATCGATGGATGTTTTAGGACGTGAGCCAACGACTTCTTCAGAGTCTGACGGACAGTTTAATTTCGGCGGCACCGACGATTCCGTCAGAGCGTGCGCGGAAGAAGCCCTTTTTACATCGCTAATTGAGACAGTGATTACACAACAACTGGAGTCAATTCACAACGAATCTTTGTATTCCGACATAGAGAATCCGTTGGTCCGTGTTCTTGCGAAGATGGAACATGTTGGAATTGCAGTTGACCGAAAGGAACTGGAAAGTATTCGCGATCGTTTGACTGCTGAAACACTGGAACTCACTCAAATGTTGCATGGCATAGCGGGTCGAACCTTTAATCTCAATTCACCGACGCAGTTGCGGGAGATTTTGTATACCGACCATGGTCTGTCGCCCGGCAAGAAGACAAAAACCGGGTTCAGCACTGATGCCGCAACGTTGGAAAAGATTCGCGACCAGTGGCCAGAGTTTATTGACCCGCTTCTCCGTTATCGAGAAGTAGAGAAATTACGTTCCACATATGGCGAAGGTCTTTTAGGCGAAGTTGCCGCTGATAGCCGTATTCACGCAACGTTTAATCAGACTGTGGCGCGAACAGGCCGTCTCAGCAGTGACAAACCAAACCTGCACAATATTCCCGTGCGTACTGATGAAGGGCGAGTTTTTCGAACGGCATTTGTCGCTAAAGAGGGAAGTTCTTTACTGGTCGCTGACTACAACCAAATTGAACTTCGTTGCATTGCACATCTTGCGAATGATCCTGGTCTCGTAGGCGCATTTGCCGCGGGTCAAGACGTTCATCAAGCAACTGCAGCCCGTGTCTTTGGTGTGAAGGCAGAAGAGGTGACTCATGATCAACGGTCAAAGGCCAAGATGGTCTCCTACGGTTTGGCTTACGGTATGGAGGCGTACGGTTTGAGTCAACGTCTTGCAATTGGGGTTGAGGAAGCGTCCGGAATTTTAAACGCATACTTCGCTGCATTCCCTAATGTCAAGCAGTACATGGACGATGCAATTCATGCAGCACGTCAGACTGGCTACACCGAAACATTGTTTGGTCGGCGTCGACAGATACCTGAACTATTGAGCGACAATTTCCGGGTTCGTCAAGCAGGCGAGAGGCAAGCAATGAACGCAGCGATTCAAGGTCTTGCCGCTGATATTTTCAAGATTGCGCTAGTACGAATTGATGCTCTTCTCGAAAAGGGAGAATTTGATTCTCGAATTGTGTTGCAGGTGCATGACGAAGTAATTGTGGAAGTTGTCGAGAGCGAGCGCGAAGTTGTCGGGCCGCTGGTTCTTGACACCATGCGCGGTGCTGCTGAATTAAGCGTCTCATTTGAAGTTCACGCTGCATGGGGCGCTACCTGGGCTGCTGCTAAGGGTTAGTCTCACCAAATGCCTAATGAAGCGATTGGGGAGCATTGGTTCGAGCCGCTTGCAGAACACATGGGTTCTGCTTATCTGCGTTACTCCTTTACCAAAGGCACTGTCAACGAGATCGACTTTATAGTCCGGCAAATGAACCTGCAGCCAGGTGATCGAATTCTTGATGTGGGTTGTGGACCTGGACGACATTCTCACGAATTGGCACGTCGTGGGTTCTTGGTTCACGGAATTGATATCAGTCAAGCCTTTGTTGACCTGGCAACAGCAAATGCCGTCGATGGATGCTCCTTTGAACGTATGGATGCACGAGCAATGACATTCGACAGTGAATTCGATGTTGCGATTTGTTTGTGTCAAGGAGCCTTTGGTCTGATGACTGTTGGCGATCACGACATTGATGTCTTAACAGGCATTCGCAGAGCTCTGAAGCCGAATGGCTCCCTTGCGCTTTCAGCGTTCAATGCCTATTTTGCGGTCAAGTATTTCGAGGAAGCTCAATTTAATGCGGATACGGGCGTCAATCATGAAAAGACAGAAGTTCGGAATCAGGATGGGGAAGCGCTGGGAGCCGAACTGTGGACTGGTTGCTACACGCCTCGTGAACTGCGGTTAATGCTGGAAAAAGCCCAGATGAACCTTCGGGACATCTTCAGTGTTGATCCAGGCGACTACGCCGAGACGGCACCATCCTTAGAGACTTCGGAGTATCTGGTGATAGCGTTTCCTTCGCCTTCCAAAGTGGAAGGTGCCAGCTAGATCTGGCTCTCCGATATTCCTCCTATCACTTTCGAAAGATAATTCCTTGTCCGATACCAACACCACTTCCGCAGCCATGGGCACCTTTGACGCGGAAAACAATTACACACCACGACAAATCACAGAGCGTGATATTCCAAGTTTCGCCGAAGCCATCGAAGGCACAATGGTTGAACTGAAAGACGGACAACTCATTACCGGAATAGTTGTCAAGATTGATCGTGATGGCGTGTTGCTCGATGTTGGTTACAAGACCGAAGGTGTAATCCCGACTCGAGAATTGGCGATTAAGAATGATGTCAACCCACACGATGTTGTGAAGATTGGCGAAAGCATTGAAGCTCTCATCCTGACTCTTGAAGACAAAGAGGGCCGTCTGGTGCTCTCAAAGAAGCGCGCTCAATATGAAAAGGCTTGGGCCGACATTGAGAGGAAGAAGGCAGAAGAAGGAGTCGTCCACGGAACTGTTATCGAAGTTGTCAAGGGTGGACTTATTGTCGACATCGGGCTTCGTGGATTCCTTCCTGCATCGCTCGTGGAACTTCGCCGCGTTCGTGACCTTGCCCCATACATGGGCCAGCCCATTGACGCCAAGATCATTGAGCTCGACCGCAATCGCAACAACGTTGTGCTGTCGCGTCGTGCATTCCTCGAAGAAAATCAGAAAGAGACTCGCGACGACTTCTTGACGAACTTGAAGCCAGGCGAGATTCGCACTGGAAAGATTTCTTCTGTTGTTGCATTTGGTGCCTTCGTCGACCTCGGTGGCATGGACGGCCTTATTCACGTGTCAGAGCTTTCATGGAAGCATGTTGAGCACCCATCACAAGTTGTGAACATCGGTGACGAAGTGACAGTTCAAGTCCTTGAAGTCGACTTCAGCCGCGAGCGCATCAGCTTGTCGTTGAAAGCAACACAGCAAGACCCATGGCAAGAATTTGCCGGAAGCCACGAAGTTGGACAGCTTGTGTACGGTCGCATCACAAAGATCGTTCCATTCGGTGCATTCGTTCAAGTGGGCGACGGAATCGAAGGACTCGTTCATATCTCAGAATTGTCAACGCATCACGTTGAAGCTGCTGAACAAGTCGTAGCCCCTGGTGAAGAGTTGTGGGTCAAAATTATTGACCTCGACCTCGCTCGTCGCCGTATCTCAATCTCAGTTAAACAAGCAGCCGAGGGTGGCGAACTTGCTGCCGAATACCAAGGTCAATTTGAAGTCGACGAGAACGGCAACTGGATCGGTGGAGATGACACCGAGCGTGAAGCGGCATGGGCTGAGTACTACAAGGAATATGGCCAGCCTGGCGAAGAGGGTGCAGTACCTTCAGTCGATGCACCAGCAGCTGAATTAGCTCCTGTTGCAGTTGCTGCTCCTGAGGCTGACTAGGAAATTTGCTCGGTCACCCGATGATTCTGATTGGCCTTACAGGCGGAATTGGATCAGGTAAATCAACGGTTTCCGCACTGCTGGCTTCTCGTGGTGCAATCATTATTGATGCAGATGCAATTGCTCGCGAACTTCAGGCTCCTGGGGCCCCATTGCTTGCGCTGCTCGCGGAGAAATTTGGGGCTTCGATTATCGATGCCAATGGCGCTCTTGACCGTGCTGCCTTAGCCTCAATTGCTTTTTCTGATCCTGAGGCCTTGAAAGACCTCAACAAGATCGTTCACCCGGCAATCGCTAAGGAAATGGATGCTCGGATGACGGCTCAGCGGTCTACAGACAATGTTGTGGTTCTGGATATTCCGCTTCTTACAGAAAATCCTCGCGCCGGTTTATGTGGGGTTATTGTTGTCGATATCCCAGTCGAACTTGCTGTGTCGCGTCTTGTTGAATTTCGGTCAATGGAAGAAGATGATGCACGTGCCCGCATTGCAAAACAGGCAACACGCGAAGAACGGCGAGCGATTGCGGACAAGGTGATTGACAACTCGGGCGACATGACCACATTGAGCGACCAAGTGGAAGACGTGTGGCAATGGGCACTTGCATTGCCGCCTGCTGCCGATGACGCCGGAGATCGCGTACCTGCGTCGTAACTTGAGGGAAGTACGATGAGTCTGTGCCAGATTTTCAGGTTGTTTCTGCTTTCCAGCCAGCCGGAGACCAGCCGAAGGCAATTGCAGGCCTCACTGAGGGCCTCGACACTGGCGACAGATTTCAGACTCTTCTAGGAATCACCGGATCAGGTAAGTCTGCAACTATCGCATGGACGATTGAGGCGACTCAACGACCAACACTGATTCTTGCACCAAATAAAAGTTTGGCAGCACAGCTGGCACAAGAGATGCGTGAGTTCTTTCCGCATAACCGTGTGGAATTCTTCGTTAGTTACTACGACTACTACCAACCAGAGGCGTACATCCCGTCTAGTGACACCTTTATTGAAAAGGACTCATCTATCAACGATGAAATCGACCGTTTGCGTCACTCTGCGACTGCGGCGTTATTGACTCGTCGAGACACAATTGTTGTTGCCAGTGTGTCGTGTATTTATGGAATGGGTGACCCTGAGGAATACCGGGGTCAATTACTCGAACTTCACGTTGGTGTTGATTACGACCAACGAAGCATGTTACGTCGCCTTGTTGATCTGCAATACGGGCGAAACGATATGACACTTGGGCGTGGCAATTTTCGGGTTCGCGGCGACACCGTAGAGGTACACGCCGCCTATGAAGAATCTGTAGCTCGAATAGAGATGTTTGGCGACACCATTGACAGAATCACAATGATTGATCCAGTCACCGGTGAGACATTGTCGGAGCCGAGCGAGATCGTAATTTTCCCTGCAACTCACTACGTAACCGGTGATGCGCGCATGCGTCGCGCTGTATTGGGTATTGAAAAAGAGCTGCAAGAACAACTTGCAATGTTTGAGTCACAGGGCAAATTGTTGGAGGCGCAACGGTTACGTATGCGAACCAGTTATGACCTCGAGATGATGCAGGAAATGGGGTACTGCAATGGCATTGAGAACTATTCGATGCATATTGATGATCGTCAACCTGGCGAGCCCCCATTCACTTTGCTTGACTACTTCCCGAAGGACTATTTGCTGATAATTGATGAAAGCCACGTGGCTATTCCGCAGTTGCATGCTCAGTACGCAGGGGACAGAAGTCGTAAGAACACCCTGGTTGAACATGGATTTCGTTTGCCCAGCGCACGCGATAACAGGCCATTGCAATTTGAAGAGACAATGGAACGCATTAACCAGTGCATCTTTATGTCTGCCACACCTGCGGCTTTCGAATTGAACCACAGTGATCGCGTGGTTGACCAAATAGTTAGACCTACTGGTCTCGTAGACCCTGAGGTGATTGTTCGTTCCACGAAGGGGCAGATTGACGATCTCATCGAGATGGTACGAGGTCGTATAGCAATCGGCGATCGAATTCTTGTAACCACGTTGACTAAAAAGATGTCCGAAGACCTCACTGATTATCTGTTGGAGCAAGGGCTCAGAGTGCGGTATCTGCACTCCAACATTGACACGATGCAACGAATCGAGATTCTTCGGTCTTTGCGGCTTGGCGAATTCGATGTACTCATCGGAATTAACTTATTGCGCGAAGGCCTAGACCTTCCTGAGGTTTCTCTTGTTGCCATTCTTGATGCGGATAAAGAAGGTTTCCTTCGAAGCGAGACGGCACTTATTCAGATGATTGGTCGAGCTGCTCGTAATGTGTCAGGTCAAGTAGTGATGTATGCAGACAAGATAACGCCGTCTATGGAGCGGGCAATTGGGGAAACGAAACGCCGCAGAGAAACACAAATCGCATACAACCTTGAGAACGGAATCGAGCCGAAGACGATTCGCAAGGCTGTCGGTGACATTTTGTCGTTCCTTAATGGTTTCGGTGAAGATTCGGCCTTGCCTGGCAAGGGTGGCCGACGACAACATGAGCGCGACAAGGTCAAGCATGATCTGAAATCACTTCCGCAACAGGAATTGGGTCGCTTGATTCAGACTCTTGAAGAAGAGATGCATGAAGCTGCTACGGACCTCAAATTTGAATATGCAGCTCGATTGCGAGATGAAATAAATGATTTGCGTCGCGAACTTCGTGACGCACGATAGGCGTTCGGTAACCTTTCTATATGGCTGACCAAATAGTCGTGCGCGGAGCTCGCGAACACAATCTCAAGAACGTCAGCATTGAATTGCCGCGCGACAAACTCATCGTCTTTACTGGACTGTCTGGCAGTGGAAAAAGTTCTCTGGCCTTTGACACCATTTATGCCGAAGGCCAACGCCGGTACGTTGAAAGTCTCTCGGCGTACGCGCGCCAGTTTTTGGGCCAGATGGATAAACCTGACGTTGATCTAATCGAAGGATTGTCACCGGCAATTTCCATCGACCAGAAATCAGCAAGCCGTAACCCGCGTTCAACTGTTGGCACAATCACAGAGATCTACGACTATTTGCGACTCTTGTATGCGCGTATCGGTATTCAGCATTGTCCGAACGACGGAACTCGTTTAGAACGACAGACGCCACAACAGATCGTTGATCGAATCATGACTCTTGATGAGGGGACTCGGTTTCAAGTCTTGGCTCCGGTGGTTCGGGGGCGCAAGGGCGAATACGACACATTGTTGTCTGAACTGGCAGGCCAGGGCTATGTGCGTGCTCGTATCGATGGGGAAGTTCGCGATATTGCAGAGTTCTTGGCGTCTGGTGAGAAGTTGGCTCGCTATGAGAACCATTCAATCGACATCATTGTTGATCGTCTCGTTCGACGTGATGACATTACGCGCCGCCTCACAGACTCACTAGAGACGGCACTGCGTTTAGCCGACGGTGTTGCAGGAGTTGAGCTAGTAGCAAAGGGCGACGAGGAAGGCGAGATTCTCACCTTTAGTCAGCATGTGGGATGCCCGAAGTGTGGTGCAAGCTACGACGAACCCGCTCCGCGAAATTTCTCTTTCAACTCGCCATTCGGGGCCTGCGACAACTGTGAGGGACTTGGCACCAAGTTTGAGGTGGACCCCGACTTGGTAATTCCTGATATGTCGATGTCACTTAATCAGGGTGCGTTGTCTCCGTGGCGCACTTCTGACACGGGATATTTCCATCGCCTTTTGGTTTCGCTTGCAGAGAATGAAGGAATTGATCTTGATAAACCGTTCTCAAAGCTTTCTGCAAAGCATCAGAAACTAGTTCTGCATGGCAAAGAGGGCGCGATGCAGGTCAAGTTCAAGAACCGGTTCGGGAAGGTACGCCAGTACAGCACGTCATATGAAGGAATCATTCCGTGGGTAAAGCGTCGTCACCTAGAAACTGAAAGTGACTACCTTCGCGAGCAGATTGAAAGTTACATGAGGCAAGTTCCGTGCCCAGCGTGTAACGGTGCACGACTTCGCCCTGCAACACTTGCAGTAACCATCAACGACAAACATATTGCTGATGTATGTGACATGTCGATTGCTGATTCATCAGAGTTTTTATCTGGGCTTGTTCTGAATAATCGCGATTCGATCATTGCGGAACGCATCACAAAGGAAATCAATGCCAGACTTGGGTTTCTTCTTGACGTTGGTCTGAACTACCTCACATTGTCTCGACCTGCTGGCACTTTGGCTGGCGGCGAGGCTCAACGTATTCGGTTGGCGAGTCAGATTGGTTCAGGGTTGGTTGGCACTCTCTATGTTCTTGATGAGCCAAGCATCGGATTGCATCAACGAGATAACCGTCGTCTTATCGACACTCTTATTCGCTTGCGCGATTTGGGCAACACTGTGTTGGTCGTTGAACATGATGAAGAGACAATCAAAGAGAGTGACTGGATCGTTGATATCGGTCCAGGAGCTGGAGAACATGGTGGCTGGGTTGTTTATAGCGGTCCGGTAGCTGGAATTGGCACTGCAACCGACTCAATCACAGGTAAATACTTGACCGGTAAAGCAAGTATTCCGGTACCAAAGAAAAGGCGTGAACCGAGTGGTTACGAAATCACTATTCGTGGGGCCCGGGAACACAACCTTCAGAATATTGACGTGTCGATCCCGCTCGGATGTTTTGTAGCTGTTACTGGAGTATCAGGGAGTGGAAAGAGCACATTGATTCGTGACATTTTGTTGCCCTCAATGATGCAAAAGATATACAAGAGCAAAGATTCTCCGGGCAAACATCGCACTGTCGAAGGTATTGAAGCGATCGACAAAGTGATCGATATGGATCAGTCGCCAATTGGCCGTACGCCGCGATCGAATGCCGCTACCTACACAGGCGTATTTGATTCAATTCGCAAGTTGTTCGCCGCCTCGCCTGAGGCAAAGGTTCGTGGATACCAACCTGGTCGTTTTAGTTTCAACGTCAAGGGTGGGCGCTGTGAAGCTTGTTCAGGCGACGGCACAATCAAGATTGAGATGTTCTTTCTCCCAGATGTCTACGTGCCCTGTGAGGTATGTAAAGGCGCTCGCTACAACCGAGACACACTAGAAATTCAATTCAAGGGCAAGAACATTGCCGAGATTCTCGATATGCCTATTTCGGAAGCAGTTGAGTTCTTCTCTAACCAGCCCGTGATTGCTCGTCATATGCAAACTTTGGTAGATGTCGGATTGGGGTACGTGCGCCTCGGCCAATCGGCTCCCACTTTGTCAGGTGGTGAAGCACAGCGGGTAAAGTTGGCGGGAGAACTTGCGAAGCGTTCAACAGGTCACACCATGTATCTTCTCGATGAGCCAACCACGGGGTTGCACTTCGAAGATGTACGACGCTTGTTGACTGTGTTGTCCCGCTTGGTTGATCAGGGGAACACTGTTCTCGTTATCGAACACAATTTGGATGTCATTAAGACTGCTGACTGGCTGATCGACTTAGGTCCTGAAGGTGGAAGCGGTGGCGGATTGGTAATAGCCGAAGGAACACCCGAGGCTGTTGCGGGTGTCGTTGGAAGTCATACGGGCTTTTACCTCGCACCGATGTTGGGCTTGAAATCGATACCGATGGATGTCACAAAGAAGGCAGCGGAGAAGAAGCCGGCTGTAAGGACACCTGCCGCTAAGAAGGTGGCGTCTAAGCCCAGCACTGCGGTGAAACGCAAAACCCCCGCAAAGAAGTAGTTATGACGGTTGAACGTCCAACGGCGGGCTCGGTTCCCACATCTCCAGGGTCGTATCAATTCAAAGATGAACTTGGCCGTGTCATTTATGTTGGCAAGGCATCAAATTTGCGATCACGAGTTTCTAACTATTTTCAGGATGTGTCTCAACTGCATCCGCGGACTGCCGCAATGGTCACTGCTGCTCATTCTCTTGAGTGGATTGAGGTTCGAAACGAAGTCGAAGCACTCATTCTTGAATACTCGCTGATCAAGCAACATCGGCCCCGCTTCAATGTTCGTCTGCGTGATGACAAGAGTTATCCATTTTTAGCAGTGACTCTTGACGAGGAGTGGCCGCGTGCAGTTGTGATGCGTGGTGTCAGGAAGAAAGGCACACGGTATTTCGGTCCGTATCCGCATGCATGGGCGATTCGTGACACCTTGGATTTGTTGTTGCGCACCTTTCCAGTGCGTACCTGCAGTCAGTCAAAATTCAATACTCACAATAAACTTGGCAAACCATGTTTGTTGTTTCATATTGAGAAGTGTTCTGGCCCGTGTGTTGGGGAAGTGTCAGACACTGCGTATGCCGAATATGTCAAACAGTTGTGTGCATTCCTAGATGGAGACACCGATTCTGTAGTGCTGCAACTTCGAGCTGAGATGCTTGAAGCCTCGAAGAACATGGAATACGAAAAGGCTGGTCGGATTCGTGATCGTTTGAGCGGCGTTGAGCGCGCACTTGAGAAACAACAAATGGTTGGGGAGCGCGACGAAGATATTGACGTGATTGGTTTAGTTGATGACGAATTAGAAGCTGCCGTGCAGGTTTTCTACGTTCGCAAGGGGCGTGTGGTCGGACGTAAGGGTTTCATCTTGGACAAGGTTGAGGATTTGTCCCCAGGCGGCTTAATCGATCGAATACTCGAAGAGATGTACGGAGACGAACCGGCATTGGCTATTCCTTCACAAGTTCTTGTACCTGTATTGCCTGATGACCCATTGACATATACGGAGTGGCTGACACATTTACGTGGCTCATCAGTACAGATCCGAGTACCTCAACGCGGTGATAAACGTGAACTGCATGAAACTGTCACGATTAATGCGCGCGAGGAGTTTGCAAGACATCGCCTACGACGCGCTTCTGATCACAATTCTCGTAGTCAAGCATTGACTGAATTACAGCAATTGCTTGATCTCCCGATAGCTCCATTGCGGATTGAGTGTTATGACATGGCTCATTTACACGGCACTGACTATGTGGGCTCTATGGTGGTTTTGGAAGACGGGATACCCAATAAACGCGAGTACAGGCGATTTGCTGTCAAAGAAGTGATTGGTAACGACGACTATGCAGCTATGAAGGAAGTGTTGACTCGCAGGCTTCAGGCGTATCTTGACGCACGCAATGCACCCACGCCTGAAGAAGGAGTCAAACCGTCGAAGTTCTCGTATCCGCCCCAACTGCTTTTGGTTGACGGCGGAAAAGGGCAGTTGGGTGTTGCCGTGCAGGTACTGGCCGAATTGGGATTGACAGATGAAATACCCGTCGCTTCACTTGCAAAAAAATACGAAGAAGTGTTCGTACCTGGTCGCCAGGAACCAATCATTATTCCTAGAGGTAGCGAAGCCCTCTTTATGTTGCAACGAGTGCGAGACGAAGCGCACAGATTCGCCAATACCTTCCACAGGGAATTACGTGGGAAACGGATGGTCTCGTCGCAACTTGACGGGATCGTTGGTCTCGGTGAGGTGAGGGCGAAACGTCTCGTGAAAGAGATGAAGGGAGTCAACGCGGTGAAGAATGCGTCGCGCGAAGAATTAGCGCTCTTGTCCTGGTTGCCGTCTGCTGTTGCAGACGCCGTTCACTCTCATTTTCACCCAGACATCTAGTGTGTGGGTATGAGTGACAACGGTCTTTGGGATGAACATGCCCAATGGTGGATCGATGGCTTCACAAATGGTGCAGACCCTGAATATGTAGAGCAGATAATTCCGCTTGCTGTTGAAGAATTAGATGGACGCCTCAAAATCCTTGATCTCGGTTGTGGTGATGGCCAAATCGCACGCGCATTGGCAGCACAGGGGTCTGACGTTCTCGGAGTTGATCCGACTCAATTACATATCGATATTGCGATTGAGCGGGGCGGCGGCCCGCGTTACCTGCTCGGGGGTGCAACAAGTATTCCTGCTCCCGATAACTCGTTCGACGCCGTCGTGGCTTGTTTAGTATTCGAGCACATCGAGCAGATGGATGAGGCAATGACAGAAGTTGCGCGCGTCTTGAAGCCTCAGGGTCAATTCAGTTTCTTTCTTAATCATCCGTTGCTGCAAACACCGGGAAGTGGCTGGATTGACGACCACATCATTGACCCGCCCGAACAATATTGGAGAATCGGTCCGTATCTGGTGGAAACCGAATCGATTGAAGAGGTTGAAAAGGACGTGTACATCCGCTTTATACATAGGCCCCTTAGTCGGTATGTCAATGCTCTCATTGCAAACGGGATGACTCTTGAGCGAATGGTTGAGCCATCTCCTCCCGCCGGTTTTCTAGCAAGAGCGCCCGAATATGCACTCGCTCATACGGTTCCTCGTTTGTTGTATCTGCGTTCCTCCAAGCAATAACTTTCAGCGTGTAGCCTTCGCATATGACCGACATCCTCGTTGTAACGGGACTCTCAGGTGGTGGTCGTTCCCAAGCTGCGGACAGCTTGGAAGATATGGGCTGGTTCGTCGTTGACAATCTGCCTGTTGTATTGATTGACAAGGTCGTTGAGCTGTCCGGTGAAGCTGGTGGAGAAATCAGTAAGCTTTGCTTAGTTGTTGGTAACGCGCGCCAACAAGCTGGAATTCTCGGCGCTATTGAAACCTTGCGAACAGAAGGCCACAAGGTGCGCATTGTGTTTTTGGAAGCCACGACTCGCGAATTGGTTCGACGGTATGAAGCAACCCGGCGCAAACATCCTCTGAGTGATGGAAGTCTTGGTCTGGAAGAAGTCATCGAGCGCGAACGTGGCGCCATTGGTGAAGTAAAAGCAGCCGCTGACATTGTGATCGACACGACCGGGTTTAATGTTCATCAATTGAAAAGTCAATTGCTGTCACTTTTCGGTACCGAAGGCATAACGGACTCGCTTCAAGTCTCCGTGATGTCGTTTGGCTTTAAGCATGGTGTACCTATTGATGTGGACATGGTGCTCGATGTTCGATTTCTGCCGAATCCGCACTGGGATGAGATTCTGCGCCCAATGAGCGGTCTAGACCAGCCAGTGAAGGACTACGTGTTGGCTTCACCTCTCGCTACTGAATTTTCAGACAAGGTCAATAACCTCCTCGACTTGATTTTGCCGGCCTACGTGCAAGAGGGCAGAAGCTATTTCACTATTGGAATTGGATGTACCGGTGGACGGCATCGGTCCGTTGCAGTAGCAGGTGATCTTGCGGAACGAATTGCGGGGATGGGCTACAAGTTGCGCGTCACCCACCGCGACGTCGCCCTCTAAAACCATCTCAACCTGTGTGGGCACCCGCCGTATGGGTGCGGCGAACTAAGGTGTTGGGGCGGTTCGCCCCGAGCGAGCCCCTCGATTCTTGATGAAAGGACCATATTGTGACTGTTCGCGTTGGTATTAATGGATTTGGTCGAATCGGTCGCAACTTCTTTCGGGCTATTGCAACCCGCGATGCCGACATTGAGATTGTGGCAGTCAATGATCTTGGGTCTCTTACGACAATGGCTCACCTGTTGAAATACGACTCCGTACTTGGCGTTCTCCCGAACACTATTGAAGCTGTCGAAGGTGGTATCAGTGTTGACGGAAAAGTTTTGAAGGTTCTGACAGAGCGTGACCCAAAGGCATTGCCGTGGGGTGCTTTAGGAGTTGATCTGGTCATTGAGTCAACTGGAATTTTCACTGAACGCGACAAAGCCGCAATGCATCTTGAAGGTGGCGCGCCGTTGGTTATTGTTTCCGCTCCGTCGAACGGCGCTGATGCCACAATCGTGTACGGCGTGAACCACAATGATTTCAAGCGTGGCACACATACAGTTATTTCAAATGCGAGTTGCACAACCAACTGTTTTGTCCCGATGGTAAAAGTTCTTGATGACGCCTTTGGTGTGGAGAACGGTCTAATGACCACGATTCATGCGTACACCGGTGATCAATCCCTGGTTGACGGCCCTCACAGCGATCTTCGTCGTTCTCGCGGCGCAGCCATCAACATCGTGCCCACGAGTACGGGTGCTGCACGTGCCACAAGCCTTGTGCTGGAATCCATGAAGGGCAAGCTTGATGGAACTTCGTTGCGTGTGCCTGTTCCAACCGGTTCAATTACTGACTTCGTTGCAAACTTGAAGAAGCCTGCAACGGTTGATGAAATCAATGCAGCTTTCAAAGCTGCTGCAGCTGGACCACTAAAGGGCATTCTGGAATACACCGATGCACCTATCGTCTCTAGCGATATTGTGACTAACTCTCACTCGTGTATCTTCGACAGCGATTTAACAATGAGCATGGGATCCTTGGTCAAGGTTCTCGGTTGGTATGACAATGAGTGGGGCTATTCAAACCGTCTTGTTGATCTTGTTTTGCACGCAGCTAAGTAGGCGTTGCACATGGCGCGTGTACCCGTATTAGAGGACCTCGGTGATGTCGCTGGAAAGCGTGTTCTAGTACGTACTGATTTCAATGTTCCGATGCACGGTCCCGATGATGCACGTGTGATCTCTGATGATTTTCGTGTTCGTGCCGCATTGCCAACTATTGAATGGCTGACGAGCAGGGGAGCCACGGTCGTATGTGCCAGTCATCTCGGTCGTCCCAAAGGAAAACCTGAAGCAAAATATTCCATGGAGCCGATTCGTCGTCAACTGGCAGAGATGGCTCCTGGTGTCGAACTGTTGGAGAATCTTCGTTTCAGCGCTGGTGAAGAAGGAAACTCTCCGGAGTTTGTTGCCAGTCTCGTGAAGGGAATTGATATGTATGTCAATGACGCTTTCGGAGCCGCACATCGTTCACATGCATCGATCGTGGGGCCTCCTCGGTCTCTGCCGTCGGCAGCTGGGCGACTATTGGAACGAGAAATTGAAATTCTTGGGTCATTGCGCGAGTCCCCGAAGCGACCCTTTATTGCAGTGCTTGGAGGCGCAAAGGTCAGCGACAAGATTGGTGTTATTGAAGCACTTCTACGAGTCGTCGATGCTCTTGTGATTGGTGGGGGCATGTGTTTCACATTCCTCGCAGCAAAGGGGTACCCAGTCGGTGACTCACTGTGTGAACTTGACCAAATTGCAACATGTAGAAAACTACTCGAGGGTTCGAAGCAAATTCATTTACCAGAGGACATAAATGGACTCGACGCCAATGGGCAGTTCGCTTCGTACGGAGTTCGGCTGCCTGACGGTTCCAAAGGTCTCGATATTGGGCCTGGCACAGCAGGTGCGTTTACTGACGTGATTATGGATGCACGCACTGTGTTCTGGAATGGTCCGATGGGAATGTTTGAGGACGCTCGTTTTGCTGCTGGTACACGAACTGTCGCCGAAGCGATGGCGGCAACCAAAGCGTTTACAGTTGTGGGTGGTGGAGACAGCGCCGCAGCGCTTGCAACATTCGATCTAGTTGGTCAAATCGACCACGTGTCCACTGGTGGTGGTGCATCGCTAGAACTTCTCGAGTTGGGCGATTTGCCCGGCTTGGCCGCACTGAGAGGCGCCCCAAATGTCAGATAATTCTCGTAAACCGTTGATAAGCGGAAATTGGAAGATGAATCAGAATCACTTTGAAGCAATTCAATGTGTACAGAAGTTGGCCTACCTCGTAGGGAAAGATGACTTTGCGTCTGTCGATGTGAGCGTGCATCCACCATTTACGGATATCCGTAGTGTCCAGACTTTGATTGACGCCGACAGCCTGAACTTTCTGCTTGGCGCACAGCATTGTCATTTTGAAGACAACGGAGCCTTTACAGGTGAGGTTGCGCCGGCGTTCCTGGCCAAACTGAGTGTCAAATATGTAATTTGTGGCCATAGCGAGCGACGTGAATTATTTGCTGAGACCGATGAGATGGTGCAAAAAAAGGTGTCAGCAGTTGTCGCAAACAAGATGATTCCTATTTTGTGTGTCGGTGAGACATTGGCAGAGCGTGAGGAGAACAAGACTCTTGAAAAAGTGCTCGGACAGTTGCGCTCGGGTCTATCGAAAGTCACTCCTGAACAGGCACGCACAATTGTTGTTGCATACGAGCCAATTTGGGCTATTGGTACGGGCAAGACGGCCACAACTACCGATGCGCAGGAGGTGTGTCATGCGATCCGCCAAGAGATTG
>CAMDVC010000012.1 GCA_945878785.1 Bifidobacterium breve
TTGGTGTCGACTCAACGCGCATGGCAGTGGGTGGCGACAGTGCCGGTGGAAACCTGGCTGCTGTCGTTGCGCAGTTGCAACCAGTACCGCTTGTGTTTCAAGCACTCATTTACCCAGTCACCGATTGCCGCATGGGAACAGAGTCATACGTTGAAAACGCTGCAGGCCCTTTCCTACGCAGTGTCGACATGGCTGCGTTTATTGACTTGTACATCGGTGACATCACATCGCCTGAAGATCCTCGTGTCTCGCCCATCATGGCCTCGCCAGCAACACTTGCATCGTGCCCTCCGGCTGTCATCATCACTGCCGGTCATGACCCATTACGTGACGAAGGCGAACAATACGGTCATGCACTAATTGCAAACGGTGTCGAGGCGAGCATCGTGCGCTACTTTGGCATGTTCCACGGATTCTTTTCACTGTTCCCGTGGCTCGATGATGGCAAGGCCGCCGTGTCTCAAGTATCGAGCGCAATTCGTGCCGCGCTTGCACCACCGCGCAGTAAATAGTTCTCGCACCGCCGGCGTTACTGTGGGTGAACGACACGAGGGGGAACTATGTCTCTACATCCACAAGGAATCGCACTGCTTGAAATGATGGCATCACTCGGTGGGCCATTAATTGAAGAATCAACGCCAACCGAATACCGCGCGTTTCAAGCGACTCGCGTGATTCCGCCCACCGAAGACATCCACGAAGTGCGCAATGTCAGCGCTGGCGGGGTGCCCTGCCGCTTGTATCGTCCGAATGCAAACAAGAATCTCGGATTGCTTGTGTACTACCACGGCGGCGGATGGGTCATTGGAAGTCTCGACGGATACGACGCATCATGCAGAGCACTTGCGAACCGCATGGGTCACGCTGTGTTGTCTGTTGATTATCGCCTCGCTCCTGAACATAAGTATCCGGCTGCTGTTGAGGACGCACTGTGTTCATTGCGATGGGCATACGACAACGCAGATGAACTTGGTATTAATCCCAACCGCATTGCAGTCGGAGGCGACAGTGCGGGCGGAAATCTGGCGGCAATTGTCAGTCAACAACGCCCAGTGCCTCTTGTTTTTCAATTGCTGATTTACCCAGCAACCGACATGACACAGTCTCGTGAGTCACAAGTAGAAAATGCTGCAGGCCCAATACTTACTGCGCCAGTGATGAAGTGGTTTATTGATCACTACATGCCCGAAAATTCAGACATGAAGGCAGAACTTGCGTCACCACTCTTTTCGCCAGACAATTTGTTGAAAGGTGCTCCACCAGCGCTCATCATCACTGCGCAGTATGACCCGTTGCGCGATGAGGGTGAAGAATACGGTCGTCGCCTCATTGCCAATGGCGTCACTACCAGCATGGTGCGGTACCACGGAATGTTTCACGCATTCTTCGGCATGCTCGGACTTCTCGATGACGCAGACACTGCTCACTCGCTTGCTGCAAGCATGACCGCAAAAGCCTTAAACGGTTAGCTCAATTCTCTTGCTCGCGTGAATACAGCGTCCAGCATTGGTTCAGTCAGTTTCCCCGTAAACGTGTTCTGTTGGCTGGGGTGATATGAACAAATGATTGTGGTGCCATCTGCAGCTGTTGCTTCAACTCCGTGGCCAAACTTTGGCCGAGGGCGAACACCCCATTCTTTGCACACTGCTTCATAGGCAAAGTTTCCTAAGCACACGACAACACGAACTTTTGTCAGTAACTCACGTTCGCGCACCAAGAATGTGCGACACGCATCACGTTCATCAATAGATGGTTTGTTATCGGGGGGTGCACATCGCACGGCAGACGACACCCATGCACCGGTGAGGCGCAAGCCATCATCACGCCCTACCGATAATTCTTGAGTTGCGAGCCCTGCACGGTGCATCGAGCGATACAACCAATCACCGCTGCGGTCGCCCGTAAACATTCGTCCGGTCCGGTTAGCACCGTGAGCCGCAGGTGCCAGGCCCATCACCCACACAGTTGCCTTCGGATCTCCGAACCCAGGAACTCCCTTTCCCCAGTACTCCTCATCACGAAATGACGCACGCTTTTCTAGTGCCACATCTTCTCGCCATTTCACAAGTCGCGGGCATGTACGGCAGGCCGAAATATCTGCACACACTGTGTCTAGGGAATCCACGTGCTCCACAGTAGGTTGAGTGTCAATGGCTTCCAAGAAAACCCCTGCTGCCCATAGTTCGTCAACGCTGATTCTGTTAGTGCGCCACGGCCAAACACCCACTACAGGCAAGATCCTGCCAGGTCGTGCAGCAGGGTTGCACCTGGCTGAAGCTGGCGTGCAACAAGCGCACATGGTGGCTGAACGCATTGCTGAATTACCACGGGTTGACGCAATTTACGCATCGCCACTTGAACGCGCTCGCGAAACTGCAGCACCCATTGCAAAAGCTCTCAAGCAACGAGTAAAAATCAACAAGGGTTTACTTGAGTGCGACTTCGGTGATTGGACCGGTGAACAACTCGGCACTCTGATGAAAAAACCCGAGTGGGCAACAGTGCAACGTTCGCCAAGCACATTTCGTTTTCCAAATGGTGAGTCATTTACTGAAATGCAAACCCGCATGGTCACTGCGCTCGATGGAATTCGTGCTGCACACCCTGGTGGCATCGTGGTGTGCGTGTCGCACGCAGACCCCATCAAAGCCGCCGTCGCCCACGCTATGGGCACCCATATCGACCTCTTCCAACGCATCGTTATTGGCACCTGTTCAGTCAGTGCTATCGCCTACTCAGGCCACGGCCCCATTGTCCTTACTGTGAACTCCACAGGCGGTTCTTTGGCCGACCTGCGTCCTTCGTAAGTTTTCTGGCACACTGATTACACATGGGTTTTTACTATGACTTCGAAAATGCTGATGCATTTGCAACTGGCGCAATTGGCACCCCCGGTGAACGCACCTTCTACATGCAGGTACGAGCCGACGGGCGCACAGTATCTGTGAAATGTGAAAAGCAACAGGTAGCTGCGCTCGCGCAATACCTTCGCAGCATGCTTGCCGACATGCCAGACATGACCGGCTCAGTTAACAACGCCACTGCAACATTGCAGAACCCAGTTGAGCAAGATTTTGTTCTCGGTTCTGTCGGCCTCGGTGTTGATCGCTCCAACATGCGCATGGTGGTGCAACTAGAAGAAATGATTCTTGTTGACGAAGACGATGACGATGTTTTTGATCTATTGGATGACGAAGATGAAGACGAAGACCCAAGCACCGTTGTGCGCGTGTTGTTAACGCCAGCACAAGCTCGTGCGTTCTGTGACACTGCTGACTTGTTCATCACTGCAGGTCGTGAAGAATGCAAGTGGTGCGGCTCTCCCATCAATCCTTCTGGCCACGCTTGCCCACGCTTTAACTGACATGTCTTCAGACGCCGAAGCCCTTCTGGCGCTCAGCACTGCCCCCATAGATATCGAAGGCAGAATGCCGAACAGTTCGAACGCCACGTTTTTGGTGCAGGTGGGCGACCCGGAAGCTGAAATAAAAGGCATCTACAAACCGCTACGCGGTGAACGGCCGCTATGGGACTTCCCTGCTGGCCTGTACAAACGCGAAGTTGCTGCGTATCTGCTGAGTGAATCTCTCGGGTACCACTTGGTGCCGCCCACAGTGCTGCGTGATGGTCCTCTCGGCGAAGGATCACTGCAGTTGTTTATCGATTACAACCCAGACGAGCACTACTTCATTATTTATGAACAGCGCCCAGACCTTCACGAGCGCCTGAAAGCAATGGCCGTGTTTGATGTGGTGATGAATAACACTGACCGCAAAGGTGGTCATGTTCTGTTGGATAACGACGGTGCTGTTTGGGGCATTGACCACGGAGTGTGTTTCAGTGATGACTTCAAACTACGCACAGTGATTTGGGATTTCGCCGGCCAAACCATCGCTGACTCACTCTTGTCACCACTCGAATCACTGATGCAATCCTTACCAATCTCAGTTGCGGCTCTGCTTTCAGACAACGAAATTGAAGCGATGCTCGAGCGCACGGAATGGTTGTTAGAAAACCGTGTGTTCCCTACACCTGAGAGCAGATACCAGTACCCCTGGCCCTTGTTGTAGGGCAATCGCTCCGCTTCGCGAAAAACAGCATGATTCCATCTCGGAGAAGTAGGTAAGAATGCCCATATGGCAGAAGACCTTGAATCACTGATTCGTCGAGCAGACCTCGATGAACTCGTTAGGTTCGTTGATTCCACCTGCCACTCACGTGATTGGGAACAACTGGCGCGTATTCGTAACGAAGCGCGCAGTGCAGTGTCGACTGGCAGACAACTGTGGCCCATTGCCACTCTTGCCAATTACCGTCTTGCATTGTGGGCGCCTGCGCAAGATGCAGTGCGTGCGCTTGATGACACAGCTCGCACATTCATGCCAGGGCCAGTCAGTGAAATCATTTCTCTTCATCACACATGGGATGAACTTGAAGAGCATCTTGCACCGGGGCACGACAGATCATTGATTGCACACGAGCGTGCAATGCGCGGCGACAGGATTTCAATTGACGAACCCACTGCACTTGATGTGCCGATGCAGATACAAAACTGGGAACCGTCATACGTGATGGCGAACTACACGGATGACGGCGTTGATTTTCCGGCACCAGACCTTCCCTCCTGTCGCGACCCACTTGAAACATCCGATGCAGACCCAGTCGATGACCCTGATTCCATCTACGCATTTCGCCGTCTTGTAGAACCATGGACCGCACACTCGAACGGCGATGCAGACGCCTGTGTTGTGGAAGGGGGCGTACCTGAGGCTCTCGGGGCTCTGGGCCTATCTCACGCCCGCACAGCGTCCCTCAGCCCGTACGAAGCATTGTCATGGCTGGCATGGACTGCGGCAAGCGGAGGAGCCCACGGACCGCGTCGTGGCGCAGCAACTGGCCGTGGCGAAGCATGGTGGTTTCTCGCAACATTTGTTGGGCTGGCAGATGACTGGCCATGTGACCCAGAAGAATTTGGTGAAGTTGTGAACTCACTAGAATTCACTTCTTTTACATATGACAAAGCCCCCACTGGTGGGTGGGGGCTTCATCTAGTGATTGAAGACCCAGAAGAGGGTCTTGCGATTGCGCTGCGCGCAACTGACGTTGAATAATTAGCCGCGAGCCTTAAGGGCTTCGATGAGTTTCGGAAGAACTTTGTGCACATCGCCAACAATTCCGAG
Organism: Bifidobacterium breve; assembly: GCA_945878785.1. Lineage (GTDB taxonomy): Bacteria > Actinomycetota > Acidimicrobiia > Acidimicrobiales > Ilumatobacteraceae > UBA2093. The sequence continues at coordinate 5,181 of CAMDVC010000012.1, forward strand.
GTCGGCAACACCGAAAATTGGTGCTTCTTTGTCTTTGTTGATTGCGATGATGTTCTTTGAACCCTTCATACCCACCATGTGCTGTGTTGCACCAGAGATGCCTGCAGCGAGGTAGATAGTTGGCTTCACAACTTTTCCGGTCTGACCAACTTGGTATGAGTAAGGAACCCAACCAGCGTCGACGATTGCGCGTGATGCACCAGGTGCACCCTTCAGCAACTTGGCAAGGTCTTCGATGAGTGCATAGTTAGATGCTTCACCAAGTCCGCGGCCACCAGAGACAACGATGTCTGCTTCGTCAAGTTTTGGACCAGTTGTTTCTTCAACATGAACTGCTGTCACTTGAGCAGCACCTGCTGCACCAAGATCAGGAACAGCTACTGCAGTTACTGCAGCTGCTGCGCCGCCTGCTGATTCAGCAACGAATGACTTCGGGCGGAATGCTGCAAGGAAGGGACCAGCACCAGTGAAAGTTGTTTCAACAAGTGTGTTGCCACCAAAGATTGGCGTGACAACGGTGACTCCGTTGCCACCATCTGTGATGTCAATGTTGTTTGTGATGACTGTCTTGTCAAGCTTTACCGACAAACGCGACATGACATCGCGACCTTCGTAGTTCTGAGGGAACATAATGAGGTCGGGAGTGTCGCCACCGTCGATAACGCTCTTCAAAGCAGCTGCAATTGCAACGCCAGGAAGAGTTGCACCGTGGTTGATTGCGTACACCTTTGTTGCACCGAATTCACCGAGTGCTGCAGCCGATGCGCCGTCGCCTCCGATGATTGCAGTGACGTCTGATGAAAGCGAACGTGCCTTAGTAAGAAGTTCGAGTGTGGCTGACGTTGGTGCGCCATTAGCGACCTGTGCGAAAACCCAGATGTTGTTAAGTGTCATGATTTTTTCCTCTTCGTAACTTCGACTTAGATGACCTTCAGGTTCTCAAGGAACCCGACAATCTTGGTAAATGTTTCGCCATCGTCTTCGATAATTTCTCCGGCTTGACGCGCTTCAGCTTGCGTAATGTTGCTGATTTTTTGACCAGCGCCTGCCCAGCCGACTGGCGTGATGCCAAGATCAGATGCGGTGACTTCTTCAACTGGCTTTGACTTTGCAGCCATGATGCCTTTGAACGATGGGTAGCGAGGCTCAACAACACCAGCAGTAACGCTGATGAGTGCTGGCAATGCGCATGTCACTTCGTCGTAACCATTTTCGGTCTGACGATCAACTTTCAATACGCCACCTTCAACAGAAACTTTCTTTGCGAACGTGACTGAAGGAAGTCCAAGAAGTTCTGCAATTTGTTCTGGCACTGTTCCGGTGTAACCGTCTGATGATTCAGTTGCGCCGATGATGAGATCTGCTCCACCAAGACGAGTAATTGCTGCTGCAAGAATTTTTGCAGTAGTGAGCGCATCAGAACCTTGCAATGCAGGATCAGATACAAGCACACCTTTCGCTGCTCCCATGGCAAGCGCTGTGCGCAAACCAGAGGTCTCACCATTTGGTGCCATGGAGACGAGGCTTACTTCGCCACCGCCTGCTTTGTCGACCAACTGAAGAGCCATCTCAACGCCGTAAGCGTCTGAGTCGTCGAGGATGAGCTTGCCATCTCGCTTCAGGGTGTTAGTGGCCCCATCAAGCGCACCTGGCGCTGCTGGGTCGGGAATCTGCTTTACGCATACGATCACATTCATGACTTCCATTGTTACCGAGAGGTAGCCCCGTTACCCAACCCGAGCGCCCTTCAAACCTTCCTTTTGGCGTGACCCTCGTCGCATGCGCTGATACCGTGAAAATCCTTGCGCATCCTCCTCATCGTCAATTCCTTTGCGTCGTCAGTGACGGCCCGCAACACCGTCACGGTCCACGAACGCCTGTCACAGCACCACGACGTGCAGGTGGTGGAAACGAACCGCCGTGGTCATGCCACCCGCTTTGCTGAAGACGCAGCCCGCCGGGGCATCGATGTGGTCGTGGCATATGGCGGCGACGGCACATTGAACGAAGTGGCCACTGGCGTTGCAACCACCGATACCGCCCTTGCAGTTCTGCCCGGAGGATCAACCAATGTGTTTGCCCGCACCCTTGACATGCCGAACGATGCACTCGAAGCTGTTGACCTGATCATTGCGGCACTTGGCCGCAATGACATTTCGCCAATTGGACTTGGCCGCGCAAACGGTCGCTTTTTTACTTTTCACACAGGCATCGGATACGACGCAGCAGTAGTTCGTCGCGTCGAACAACGTGCTGGCCTAAAGCGTTACGCAGGTAACCCATTGTTCATAGCCGCAGCGTTACGCACATGGGGCGTTGAATACGACAAGAAACGCCCCCATTTCGCACTTGATTTTGGCGATGGCAAAACAGTTGACAATGGTTTCTTTTCCATCATCATGAATACGAATCCGTATACGTATCTCGGTAATCGACCATTTGACATTGTTCCGTCGACAAGTTTGTCAACTGGGTTATCTGTCGTCACTTTTACTTCACTAAAAACAACGCAGATGCTTCGCACCATGGCTTCCGCTCTACAAGGCGGAGGCGTCAAGAACTTCCCTTGGCTTGATATCCGCACGAACGTGCAGCATGTGGTGGCAAGTGACTCGCGCGCGTTCCCGTATCAACTTGATGGCGACTATTTAGGTGAAATTCAAAAAGTTGAGTTCGAGTTCGTACCTGATGCAATACGCCTCGTGCGGTCACACCCGTAGGACTATTGCGCGTCGCGCACCTGAATAGCCACGTCTGGCACGTTCGTGCAGATGCCATCAATGCCCCACCCAATCACTTCTGCCATGCGGGCCGGATCATCAATGGTCCATGAATTCACCTGTAAACCGTGGGAATGAAACACCTCGATACACCGTTGATTTAAAAAATTTGTATACGGGTGCAATGCAGTGTGGCCAAACCCCGCCAAGTCTCGTGCGACACGTTCAAGGTCTTCATCTCGCACACCATTGGTTAGCCACGCCGTGCGCACTTCGGGGTGCAATGTGCGCATTGCATCAACTGTTGGCCTGTTGAATGCAGAAATCAGCCAACGATGGTCTTCGCCGCGTTCAGCCAAATGAGTTGCGATTGTTGCCGCTAACGAATCACCTGGGTCGTAGTCGACATCAATCGGATAATTTTTAATTTCGATATTTACCCACATGCCACTACACGCATCAAGCGCTGCGGGAAGTAGTGGCACATGCTCGGGAAGTTCCGCCGCTGTCATTTCACAGATCACTCGGCCATCTGGCAAAACTGCATCGTGATGCACTGCCATTGCGCCATCGCTAGTACGACGAACATCAAGTTCCACTGCATCAGCGCCCATTACGGCGGCACGACGAAAAGCCGCAAGGGTGTTCTCCCGTTCCGCCCGTGAGGCGCCCCTGTGGGCTATTACCTGAATCTGTGTCATATTGCTCACGCCTTCGGTGGATTATATTTGCCCTCTCAAAATACAACCTGAGAACTTTGCTTTCTGCATTGTCACTTGCCAACTTCGCTCGTAGTGTTCACTCTCGGTAGTTCGCTACCAGCCCGTATCGCGCCTAGCGCCCTAGCCCCCAAACAAAGGAAGTCCGACGTGTCGATCCTCGCGTCATCTCTCGCTCTTGGAAGCGCCGATTACACATGGCGCGATCAGGCCACTTGTCGAGATACAGATCCCGAACTGTTCTTTCCTATCGGAACGACAGGTCAAGCTTTGTTGCAAATTGCCAAAGCCAAATCGGTCTGTTGCCAATGTCCTGTCACTGTTGAATGTCTCGAGTTTGCTCTTGAAACAAATCAAGACACTGGTATCTGGGGAGGCAACTCAGAGGACGAGCGCCGACAGATGCGTCGCACCGCCGCCCAACAAGCTCGCAGTCAGCGCGCGCTCTAAATCAATCGCTCTGTAAGGGAACCCGCAGCAGAATCACTGTTCCGGTATTTCCGTCACGCGGAACAAACTCAACCTCAGCCAACTCTTCGGCATGTGCGGGTCGCATTTCAATTGTTCCTGCTAATTCTGTGGTGACCAACGTTCGCACGATGGACAAGCCAAGACCTTTGGCATCTGCCAATTTGAAATCTGTAGGAATGCCACGACCGTCATCAATGACCGAAATCAGCAATTCAGATTCTTCAACCTGAAGACGCACGGCCACATTGCCACCGCCATCTCCTTCGGGGAATCCGTGATCCACAGCATTCTGTAGCAGTTCGGTCAGCACTACCGACAACGGCGTCACGACCGTGGCAGCTAGTCGCCCGCCGTCACCGACGACCATGAATCGCATCGGACGTTCCGGTGACTGCAAACTTTCTTCAACAAGACGCAACAGTGGTCGCACAATTTCAATAAATGCCACGTCATCGCCTGGTTCACGAGACAACGTTTCATGTACCAACGCAATTGTGCGAATGCGTCGCACTGATTCGGCAACTGCGGCCTTTGCTTCTGGAGACTCAAGACGACGAGCCTGCAAACGAAGCAACGACGAAATAGTTTGCAGGTTGTTCTTTACTCGGTGGTGAATTTCACGAATCGTTGCATCTTTTGACAACAACAATCTGTCACGGCGTCGCAATTCGCTGACATCTCGCAACAACATCACAGCGCCCGTAACAACAGGTTCTCCGTCCACTTCATCCACGATGGGAATGCATCGGGTGAGCAGTGTCACTTCTGACGTTTGCTCGAACTCTTCAACAACGGGTTCACGGCGCTCAAATGCCTGGCGAACTGACGAATCAATAACGCCCAGTTCTGACAATGTCTGACCAACGGCGTTGGCACTGATGCCTACACGATGCAGAGCAGATGTGGCGTTCGGAGACGCATACCGAACCCGAGCATCAGCATCAAGAACAATCGCACCGTCACCAACGCGAGGCGCAACGCTTGAGTCAGCCACTCTGCCCACGAATGGGAATGCACCGCGCACAATCATCTCTGCGAATCGGTCAAAGATCTCTAGGTAGGTGCGCTCAAGTTCGCCTGGCTGGCGGCCAGTGTGTTGCGACCATTCGCGAGTCAGTACCGCGATTACCTCGCCTTCGAACTGCACAGGAATCGCCATCATCCGGCAATCTTCGACAACACCCTGAATAAAAATCTCGCCTTCACACGGCACGCCACTCTTCATGGCTGCGCCCAAGAGCGGGCGTTCAACGCTTGAGGTCTGTGACCCCACCCAGTCGGCCAGATACAGGGTCTGGCCAGTCGCTGCGCGCACCTGAGCCAGCACTAGCCAGTTGTCCCCCTCAACTGGCACATACATCAGTAGGTCGGCAAAGCATACGTCGGCGAGCATTCCCCACTCGCTTACCAAATTGACGAGATGACCAATCTGTTCTTTCGACAGGTCTGTGTGCTGGCGCGCTAGTTCACCAATGGTTGTCATGGGCAATCCCTTCTGGGTGCCAGTCTTGCCTACCAGCCTGCGCTGGTGGTGACACTCTTAGTCGCCGAAGCCGATACGACGTTCTGCATCAGTTGATCCGATTTCAACGTAGGCGATTTTTTCAGACGGGATTGCAATGTCTTTGCCCTTTTTGTCGGTGATCCACAAGACGTCTGATTCACCCTTGAGTGCAGCATCAACAGATGCCTTCAGTGCTTTGCGGACCTTTGAATCGTCTTCTACCTCGATGGCGATTTCGCGGGGGGCTTGTGTGATTCCGATGCGAATGTCCACTGTGATGTCCTGCTTCTACTTTTGGTGATTACTAATTGTCGTATCGCGGGCGACCGGCGCCTTCACGGTACAGGTCAGACCATCTTCAAGCCTGCGCTGAAAATTTTCTTTGGCTTCATGGCCACAATTTGGGCCGCTAATGCGTGAAAAGCAGCCCCGGCCTCTGACTCGGGAGCAACGGCAGCGATGGGATGACCGTCGTCTCCCCCTTCGCGCAATTGCGTGACAAGAGGAATTTGAGCCAAAAGTGGCACTTCAAGTTCAGCAGCTAGTTCTGCACCACCGCCAGAACCAAACAGTTCGTAGCGCTTGCCATCATCACCGGTGAACCACGACATGTTCTCAATAACTCCGCGAACAGTGAGATTGACTTTCTTTGCCATTGCAGCAGACAAGCGCGCAACTTTCTGTGCAGCTTCTTGTGGTGTTGTAACAACAAACACTTCTCCGCGCGGCAGGTACTGGCTAAGGCTCAATGCAATGTCACCCGTGCCTGGCGGCATGTCAATCAACAAGTAATCAGGTTCATCCCAGAACACGTCAGTAAGAAATTGTTCAAGCGCTTTGTGCAACATTGGTCCGCGCCAAATAACTGCTTCGCCTTCAGGCACGAAATACCCAATAGAAATGCAACGAACTCCGTAGTTCTCTGGAGGCAACAACATGCCATCGATAACAACTGGGTCGCGCTCTGCACCAAGCATGCGTGGAATGGAATAACCATAAATATCTGCATCGACAATTCCGACTGTGTGGCCACTAGCGGCAAGGGCAACTGCAAGGTTTGTGGTAACGCTACTTTTTCCTACGCCGCCCTTTCCTGAAGAAATCAACAACACACGCGTGGTGGAATCTTTTGCTGCAAACGGAACTGCTCGGCCTTCTGCATGTCCGTGTGCAGGACTGCTACCAGCAGTCGCACCTGGCGTGCCATTCAGCATGGTGCGCACTTTCTGTCGTTGCTCATCGGTCATGACGCCAAAATTGATGCTGACGCCAGCGCCATTGACAAGTGGGGTTAATGCATTTGTCACGAGATTCGTAATTTCGTTGCGCATGGGGCATCCGGCAATGGTCAATGTGATCGTGAGAGACACGCCTTGGCTAGACACCGCAATGTCGTGCACCATGTCAAGGTCAACGATTGAACGGTGCAGTTCGGGGTCTTCGACGGGGCGAAGGGCCTCGATGACTTGTTCAATTGTTGCTGTGGGCATGGAGACTCCGATGAATGGGGGATTTTGCACTACTGCCATAGATACAATACCTGCGTGTCCGACATGACCACCACCCGCGTCATGACTCCGAAGGCTTTTACTGCCACGGTGTCTGCCATGACCTCAGCTTTTGGCGACCCTACGAGGCGCGCCATCTACCTGTTTGCTCGTGAAGAGGGTGACGGAGTCACAGCCACACAGGTTTCTGACAAATTTGAATTGCACGCAAACGTTGCTCGACATCACCTCGACAAACTTGCGGCTGGCGGATATTTAGAAGTCACAATCGAACGAGCCAAGGGCCAAGGCGTTGGTCGCCCGTCAAAGCATTATCGCGTTGCCTCAAAAGACAGCGAATTTGAATTCTCTGTTCGCACCGACGATCTAGTTCTCACGCTTCTTGGTAAAGCACTCGCAGCATTGCCGCCCGACATGGCACACACCATCGCCGAACAAGTGGGCCGTGATTACGGCAAGGCCATGGCAACTGGTCTCACTGGTCACGACGAAGCAGTTGGTCATCGTTCCTTGCGTTCTGCAATTCAAGCAGTTGCAGATGCTCTCACTGCACACGGATTCGCGGCACACACTGATGACAAGCACGACAAGTTGCGCATCGTCACAAGTCACTGCCCATTTGGCGATGTTGCCATTGAGCACCCAGTCATTTGTGCTGTGGAACGCGGAATGGTGAAGGGAATGCTCGGCGCTATTTACGGCGACACCGACCCAGAGACCATTGACTCAATTCCTGCAGGCGACACACTCTGCATCACCACCGTTTAATAACGAATTAGTCGCCCCAGTGGCGCTGTTCTAAGAACGGGTCACCATACATGTGGTACCCATTCCGTTCCCAAAACCCTGGCTTATCAGCATTCATCACTTCGATACCGCGCAACCACTTTGGTGATTTCCAGAAATACAAATTCGGAACAAGCAAACGAACAGGGCCACCGTGAATTGGTTCAATCGGTTCGTTATCAAATTCCCACACGACTAATGACTCATCGCGTGTCGCATCATCAAACGGAAGGTTTGCGGTGTAGCCATGTTCAGCATGGCCCATGATGTGTGTTGCTCCGGCTTGTACACCAGCGGCTTCTAACAAATCACGCACCCGCACCCCACGCCACACCGTGTCGAACTTTGACCACTTAGTGACGCAGTGGATATCGGTTGTAAGAGTCACCGACGGCAATGCGGTCAGTTGCTCGAACGTCAGAACATAGGGCGTGTCAACAAGTCCACCGATAGTGAGGTTCCAATCACCTGGCGCATACGTCGGCACATCACCAACGTGCAACACAGGAAAACGATCCGTGAGGTATTGCCCCGGCGGAAGTCGTGCAGGGTCGAACCCCTGTGCAATAACTTCATTTCGATTTCTATCAAAAAAACCCATGCATCTATTCTGCCCTCAATAAGATGGGCTTGTGCCTATTTATTTTGTTCGCCACGCAAAAGCCGGCAGTCGGTCCGCTTGGATTGGCGACGACCGTGACCGCCCGTTGGCCGACAACGGCTGGGAACAGGCCAATGCCCTAGCCGCTCGCCTGTCGGCTCTCAACCCCAGTGTTTTGTGGTCGAGCCCGCATCTTCGGTGCCAACAAACCCTGAAGCCACTCAGTAAAATCTCCGGACTTGACATTGTTATCGATTCTCGACTTAAAGAAGATTCACCGCTAGAGAAATCACTCGCTGTTCTTGATGACGCGCCAGACAATGCAGTTCTCTGCAGCCACGGCGATGTCATACCCGATGCCGTGAACGGTCTCATTCGTCGCGGTATGGAAGTTGGAGATATTCCTCGTGCCTTAAAAAAGGCTTCAGTGTTTGTATTGCATCGCGAAAATGGTGTGTACATACGCGCTGAATATTGGGAGCCACCCAAAACGAAGTAGCGCTACTTAGCGAGCGCTTTGTCTACATCTGCCACGATTGCATCAACAAATGATTGCACTTCTTCCGGCGGGTTCATTGCCTTGCATGTATCTAACTGTGGTTTTGCGAGAGACGCGCTGTTCAAAAAACGGAAATACACAATCCCTAGAAAGCAGTGAGCATCGGGGTATTCGTTATCAACTTTTTGTGCACGTAGTAAATCGTTCACCGCAGTGACAAGGGCCAACTGTTTCACACTGCCGGTTGCAGCCCGGGCTGTTAACGCAAGAATCCATGACCGATATGTCAGCGCTTCTGCGTTATCTGGTTCAAGTTTCAGAACTTGTGTATACAACTCAATTGCTTTTCCTGGGTCAGAGAAATTCAATTGACGCGCACTGGCCAATATCCCAGACGAACTCTGTTCGATTGCACCCGAAGCACTTTGGCCTGGCAGACGCTGGCCCGACTGACGAGCCACCCAAACGCCGGCACCAGCCCCCACTGCAACTACACAGACAACTACAAGCATTCGACGCACCCAACCGCGGCTGATCGCTGACGTAGCAACTTCAGCACCCGCTAGTTCGCGAGTAATGGCGGCCGTGCGCGCAATGTAGCCATCGCGCAGCGCCGCGTAGTCAGCATCATCAATGTCGCCTGCTGCACGCTCGTTATCTAGGTCACGCAATGAACGCAACAAGAATTGTTGCTCATGACGAAGCTCGTCAGACATTAGACATTGTCCTCATCGGTTGGGTCTTCTGCGAGCAACTTCTCTACAAGTGCCACGTCATCGGATGATGCTTCACCACTGTTGTCCCGGCGCCAACGGCGAAATGCAGCCCATAAGCCAGCAACGGCACAAACGAGAACTGCAATCGGCAAAATCCATACAAGCGAGTCAACACCTGTTGCCCGCGGAACCAAGAGCACTTTTCCATTGAACGTATTTGCAATTGATCCGATGATCTCGTCATCTGTCATCGTGCCAGCACTGACATCACGTGCAACCTGATTTCGAATAGCTTCAGCTGCTGACGCTCGCGATACAAACACACTTTCGCCGTCACACGTTGGGCAGGCAATATGTTTTGTAATCGAATCGATCCGATCCGACTGTGTGAGAGGACCAGTGTCTCGAGTAGTTCCCACCGTGAGTAATGCAACAACAATCAAGCCCATCAGCATCCATACGGGCCACGTCTTCAGATACTTCATTGCCCACCTGAGAACTGAGTCTTTAACTCATCGAGACGAGAGGTGAGAAAACCCTTCGTCAACGCACCCATGATGCGCAAGCGCACAAATCCATTCGGGTCAATAACCCATGACTCAGGAACTTTTGCCACACCAAATGCAACAGAAATAGCACCGTCGTCGTCACGAACGGCAGGCCAGTCGCCCCCATTGGTGTCAAAGAACGCCTGCACTGGGCCATCGGAATCATCGTTGACAATGGTGTACAACTCGACGGCGTTGTCTGATGATTGTTGGTCTTTCGCAAATTCAACCAAGAAAGGATGTTCTTGCCGACACGGAACACATGTGGAGTTAAAGAAATTCAACACCACCCAACTTCCTTTGCGACGCGCCAAATCAAATGTTCCACCACCAATTGTGGTTGATTTCACAATTGGGGCTGGCTTCCCCAATAACGGTGAGGAGGCTGATTCAGACCCACCCGGCTTTGCCATCGCAAGTACAACAAGAAAAGCCAGCAGAACAACGCCAGCAGCACCAGCGATGTACGGAACGTTCTTGCCGCGATTCACGCAGAGGTCTCACTAGGGACTAGAGCCGATGTTGCATCAGTTGGCTTGCGACGACGGCCTGGGAACGCAGATAACACAGTGCCCACACCCATCAGGCCTCCACCAATCCATAGCCACATCACCATTGGTTTGATGAACACTTTAATTTTCGCTGTCTTGCTTGACACCTTCACAGGCGGCTCGATCGTGAGATAAATATCTTTAACGAATGACGACTTCACAGATGGAGTTCCGATGTTGGTCCCTATTGATTTGTACTTCGTAATCGCTGGTGTGTAGGTTTTCCCACCATCTACGCGCACCATGGCTGCAACGACAGTGCTGCGCGCATCAGACTCTTCTTTGAAACCCATCAACTCAAAGGTATGACCATCGAAAGTTGCAACGACACCTTGCTTCAACAACAACTCTTGGCTGTGGGTGTAACTATTAGATGCCGCGAGAGCAACTGCAATCAAGATGACTCCGATGTGCACCACCATGCCGCCATTCGCACGACCTACAAACCCGCGCAAACCTTGGCGTCGTGTTGCGAGAACCAATTGCCGCAGGGCAGCACCACCAGCGAATCCGCCGAGTGCAAAAGTTAAGAGCGGTGCAAATCCGGTCGCGCCTAGGCCAACACTAAATGCGAGTGCTCCGATTCCACCCCATGCCGGCCAGAACAACCGATCCGCCAACAATTCACCAGACGCTTTACGCCATGGCAACACTGGGGCGACACACATCAGGAACAACAGCGTCAATCCGGCAGGTACAGCCAACTTGTCGAAGAATGGTTCCCCCACCACTAACTGGCGATTCTGAAATGCCTCAATAATTAATGGAAACACTGTTCCAAGCAAGACCACAAATGCAAAAACACTGAAGACCACATTGTTTGCGAGAAATGCACCTTCACGTGAAAGTGGCGAATCAATGGTGCCCGGAGAATGTAGTTTTTGGCCTCGCCATCCGATCAGCGCAACAGACACAACCACAATGATGGCAAAGAAACTTAAGAGATACGGCCCGATACTTGACTCACTGAAAGCATGCACACTGTTCAGCACTCCCGAACGAGTGAGGAACGTGCCAAGGATTGTGAGACTGAATGTGGATACGAGCAATGACAAGTTCCAGACGCGCAACATGCCGCGGCGCTCTTGCACCAATACAGAGTGAATGTATGCAGTGCCTGTGAGCCACGGAATAAACGAAGCATTCTCAACAGGATCCCATGCCCACACGCCGCTCCAACCCAACACTTCATAACTCCACCAGGAACCAAGAATGATGCCGAGCGTCAAGAAGCCCCACGAGAACAATGCCCAACGACGAGTTTCGACAAGCCAACCTTCACCCACACGACCAGTAATCAATGCACCAATTGCAAAAGCAAATGGCACTGTCATGCCGACATAACCGAGATACAAAATGGGTGGATGGAACACCACGAGAATGTGGTTCTGTAACAACGGGTTTGGCCCTGGCCCGTCAAGCACTCCTGGTGCACCAACTGCAAACGGATTCGCTGGACCCAAAGTCAAGATAAAGAAAAAAATGCCAACGAAAAACATGGTCGCAACCGCCCAGCCCACCATGGGGTCTGTAATGCGTGTGCGGTACTTAAAGACGATGCCACTTGTTAAGCACGTAAGGACCAGTAACCACAACAAAATGGAGCCTTCAAGTGCGCTCCATACAGCCGTGAAGTTATACAACGCTGGCGTACTTTTCGAACCTACTTTTTGAATGTATGCAAGTGAAAAATCACGGGTAATCATTGCCCATTCCATTGCAGCAAACGCAGCGATAGCAGAGACACACGACAATGTCGCAAAACGCGGGACCAAGCGAAGAACTTTTTCGTCTTCATTGCGCGTGCCCATGACAGCAGCAATCAATCCAAAGAATGCACCAATCAGGCCAACTAAAAGAGCCGCACGTCCGAGTGGGCCAGCTAGCCCTTCAACACCGAGCATGCAGCTGCCTCTTTATTTGACTCTTCAATTCTTGTTGCATTCTTTTCAACATATTGATTTGAATGCTTAACTTCGATGCGGTCGCTCTCAAACACACCATTCACCATTCGTCCATGCGCAATGACTGGAATACATTCTTGAAATACGCCACCTGGATCTCCAGAATATGCAACCTTCAATGTCTTTTTGTTGAAGTCAAGAACGAATGTGGTGCCACCATCAGCTTGTTTGATTGAACTCTGTTCAACGACACCTTGAACACGCATGCGACGTTCACCGTCGCACCCGCTACGCACACCAATTTCATCAACATTGCAGTAATAGTCAATAGCGCTTGTGAGAAATTGAGTGACGATTACGCCACCACCCACTAGAGCTCCGACAACAATCAGAATCGGAAACCAACGACGCTTGCGGACCGGTGGCTGAGCACCAGGTTCGGTGGAAGTACGCGGTGTTAAGTCCACGGCATTTCCTCACGTGTTGCATGCTTGGCTAATTCACGCCCACGACGAATTACCCAAAATGCGTACACACCAACTGAGACAGCAGTAATGCCCCAACTACCAAAGATAAAAGATGCATGTTCCACGATGACTATGCTCCTGCTTCATTTCGGCGAGCAGTAATGGCCACGTCAAGACCACGATCAGAGAATGCATCTTCCAACATCATTCCGCGCTGACGATGCAGTACTAGCCACACAAACAACAGAGTGAAGGCCGCCAAACCCAGGAATAAGGAGAACAGCATCAGACCGTCCAGCTCCACTTTTGCATTGGGGTTAGCCACTGATGCTTCTTGATGCAGAGAACGCCACAGCGTGACACTGAAATGCACAAGTGGTATTTCCAGAATTGCGAGGAGCGCGAGAACCGATGAACGACGAGCACGTTGACGATGCGTGCCACCCAATTGCCGTACGGCTAGGTACCCAACATACGTAATGAAAAGGAATGCGGTGCTTGTGAGACGTGCATCCCACACCCAGTAGGTGCCCCACGTGAGCCTGCCCCACATACTTCCTGTCACTAATGACACTGCAACAAACAGAACGCCAATTTCTCCTGAGGCCCCAGCGACACGGTCCCACGCAAGGGATCTGTTCTTGGCCGACAAATACACAGCAGAACACAAGGCGGTTAATCCGAACGCAATGTACGCAGTCCAGATTGAAGGAACATGGATGTACATAATTCGTACGGTGCTTCCCTGCACGACATCTTCAGCAGAAAACCACAGCCCGCACAGCGCAAGCGCTGCAAGCATGACGATGACAAGGATTCCTAGCCGCCGCGTTGCAGAAGTTCCGGTGCCTGACTGTCTGGCCATGTTCACATCCACTTCTGTAAGTCTGACCGCCAGAAGGCGATGCGGGAAATCGGGCCCTATTCGTCGACCAGAGGACCAAAGGCAACAGTTCCAACAGCGCTAAACAGAACCGCAAAGACCAGAAGAAGGCCAATCCATGGCCACCCTTCGGACACTGTGGTGCCACCGCTACCAAAAGCCGCCTCGGTCGCACGTGTGGCGCCGATCAGGACAGGTGCTACTGCTGGCAACAACAGAAGCGGAAGAAGTGTCTCCCGACCCCGTGCGCCTGCAGCAAGACCTCCGTACAGGGTACCCACGCTTCCCAGCCCAACGGTTGCCACCACCAAGGTGACTATTGCCTCACAGAAACCTGCCATTGTCATTTCCACGCCGTAGAG
>CAMDVC010000013.1 GCA_945878785.1 Bifidobacterium breve
CAGCATTGGTTGATACCAGAAGGTGCCGAGCTAGTAATCCCTTTGCTGCCTTGGCGTTATGGCCACCCACCACGGCCCCAGAATGAGAAACAAGGTCAACACGGACAACGTTTTCGAGCAGATCCCAATTGATGGCAGCTTTGTGCTCATTTGGTAACAGGTCGACCACCATTTTCTTTTTCACTGCAGTAACTAGTGCATCAGTAATTGCTTCATTCCACCATTTCGACATTGCGCCAAATGGCTCAAGACGTGCACCCATCTTCAATCGATAGTCGGGGATTTGATCATCAGCACGTACAAGTCCGAGCAAGCCAGACGGAACAATGATGCGTTTGATGAATGCATTGCGCTGTGTTGCGGTGAGAGATACAAGATCAAGGTAATCCCATACGACTCCGGTGTATCGCTGCCATGCAGGAAGACATGACGCACCAATTAGTTGCATGTTGCAAGATTGCGCACGAGTTAGATGCGCCCCATTAACACCAAGAAGTTTTTGGGCGCCACCCTTGTCTTTTCGCAATTGGGCTGCGATTTGTGTGCGTGATGCCTCAAGAGCCGCACCAAAAGCGCCCAACCGAGGGGTCCACGGGTGTGATTGATTGCCGGCCTCGGATTTTCCTTCAGATGGTGGGAGAAATAGTACGAAATCTTGTGTCGCCATCTAGAAGATTGTGTCACTTACTGCCTAGTATTGCCTCATGCGCGTACACGTAGACCCCTCCAAATGCCAAGGACATAACCGCTGTTATGCCTTAGCTCCCGAATTATTCGATGTTGACGATTACGGCAACGCTTTCGAACTCAATGACGGTGTCGTTCCTGCCGGCCTCGAAGACAAAGCTCGTCTTGCACTTGCCAACTGTCCCGAATTTGCTATCTCAATCGAGGAATAGACATGAGTGAAACCGTTTACGGCCCCGTCACTGACTGGGCGACAGACTTCGACCACGCGTCACCTGCATACGCAGCTGACATGCACAAAATCTGGGATGACTTAAAAAATTCAGGTTGCCCCATTGCCCACACAGATCGTTATGGCGGCACCTGGTTGCCACTCACGCACGAGTTGGTGCATGAGATTGCTTACGACACCGCTCATTTTTCTAGTCAAGGTCCAGTTGTTGGCCAATTGAAGCCAAGCGAACTGGAAGATTCGGTGCCTGCACCTATCGGTGGAGCACCTCCAATTTCTTCAGATCCTCCAGTCCATGCCGAGGCTCGCCGTTTGCTTTTGCCAGCTTTTTCGCCAAAGGTCATCGACCCTTGGCGCGAAGAAGTCATCATGATTTGCAATCAACTGATTGATGACATGGGCGATGCAGATCACATTGATGCTGCATTGCAGTACTCGCAACACATTCCAGTCATGGTTATTGCGCGCATGCTTGGTTTGCCAGTTGAAGATGGCGATAAGTTCCGCGGATGGGTGAACCTTGTTCTTAGTGGAGTTGGCGAAGAGCGCACAGAAGCTCGTATGCAGCAATTCATGGAATTCAACGAGTATCTCGAGTTCCATGTCAATGACCACGTCGAGAATCCACGCGATGACCTCATTTCATTCTTGTTGAATGCTGAAATTTTCGGCGAGAAATTGTCAATTCGCCACGTTGCGGGTTCGGTCATCTTGTTGCTGATTGCCGGCATCGATACAACATGGAGCGGAATTGGTTCATCGTTGTGGCATCTTGCGACTAACTCAGTTGATCGTCGTCGTTTGGTAGAAAACCCCGACATGATTCCAGCAGCTGTCGAAGAATTCCTTCGCGCATATGCGCCTGTCACCATGGCACGTCTTGTGAAAGAAGACATGGAATTCCACGGTGTGCAGATGAAGAAAGAAGATTGGGTTCTTCTTCCTTTCCCTGCTGCTAACCGTGACGACAAGCAGTTTGCAAACGCGCACGAAGTAGTAATCGACCGCGAAGAGAACCGCCACGCCGCTTTTGGTCTTGGTATTCATCGTTGCCTTGGTTCAAACCTTGCTCGTTTGGAAATGAATGTTGCCGTTGAAGTATTCCTTCAGCGATTCCCAGACTTCTCAGTCGATGCAAACGAAATGGTTACGTGGAGCACGGGTCAAGTACGAGGACCTCGTACATTGCCTTTCGTGGTCAACGCACGCGCATAACAACGCATTCCTCGCACCGACACAGTCCGCTCGTAAGATGACGGGACCATGTCAGATCAACTTTTTAGCTCTTCAGGCAACGGCACGCCGCTGAACCCTGACCAACAAGAGGCTGTGTATCATCCTGGTGGTCCGCTACTTGTTGTGGCTGGTGCCGGCTCTGGTAAAACTCGCGTTCTCACACAGCGAATTGCATGGTTGATTTCGCAAGGCACATCACCGATGGCCATTTTGGCTATCACGTTTACAAATAAGGCTGCCGAAGAAATGCGACACCGCGTCGCTGACTTAGTGGGCCCTACTGCGCGCTCAATGTGGGTCACTACCTTCCATAAAGCGTGTGTTCGAATGTTGCGCCAGCACGCCGAACTCATTGGGTACCCGAAACAGTTCACTATTTATGATTCGCAAGATTCAAAGCGCCTTATCGGTTATGTCATTCGCGACATGGGACTCGACGCCAAAAAGTTTCCGGCTAACGCAGCCCAATCGCGTATCAGCTTGTGGAAGAACGAGTTAATTACATCAGTTGTTGCGTTTGACACCGCAGAACATATCTCTGCACGACGCAACGCTGAAATTTATCGCGAGTATCAGGCACGCCTTATTCGTGCCGGAGCGATGGACTTTGATGACTTGTTGGTCAATGTTGTCCATCTTTTCGAAGCACACTCCGAAGTATTGCGCCAGTATCAAGAACGTTTTCAGCACATCCTCATCGACGAGTATCAGGATACGAACCAAGCCCAGAACCGCATTGTCCTGATGTTGGGGGCGTTGCATCACAACGTGTGCGTGGTGGGCGACAGTGACCAGAGCATTTACAAGTTCCGCGGTGCTGACTTGCGCAATATTGATCAGTTCGAAAGCGCATTCGGTGAGGCAACAGTGGTGGTGCTTGCGCAGAACTATCGCAGCACCCAAACAATTCTTACTGCGGCTAATGCGGTCATTTCGCAAAACGTTGGCAGGCGCCCGAAAGATTTGTGGACATCAGCTGGTGACGGTGAACGCATAGTCCGGTACTTCGCAGAAAACGAATATGACGAAGCCGCGTGGGTGTCTTCTACCGCGCAAGATATTCATACGAAAGAGAAGCGTGCGTGGGGTGATATCGCCGTTATGTACCGTACCAATGCGCAGAGCCGTGCCATTGAAGAATCAATGATGCGCTCGGGCATTCCGTACAAAGTTGTCGGCGGCACAAAGTTCTATGAACGGCGTGAAGTGAAAGATGCCATTGCGTATTTGAAGGCTGGCGCGAACCCGCTTGATGAAATCAGCATCAAGCGAGTTCTTAACGTACCGAAGCGCGGCATTGGCGATACCAGCATCGGGAAGATTGATCTATTCGCCTCAGCAAATGGCATTTCATTTATTGATGCAATGCGTCGCGCAAGTGAAGCAGGTGTTTCTGGCGGAGCCATCAAAGGAATCGCACTGTTCGTCACCTTGGTTGATGAAATGAATGCAGCCCTGGCTGATGGGCCGTCGGCATTGTTGGAAGTCGCAATGAACAACAGCGGCTACATCACTGAACTTGAACAAGAAGCAACTGTTGAAGCTGCCGGACGCCTTGAAAACATCTCCGAACTCATTGGTTCTGCTGCAGAATTCACACAGGTAGAAGAGTTCTTAGAACAAGTTGCGCTCGTTGCAGATACAGATGACCTTGATGCGGAAAACCACATTGTCCTGATGACATTGCACTCTGCCAAAGGTCTTGAGTACCCGGTTGTCTTCTTGGTCGGTTGCGAAGAAGGAATTTTCCCACATAATCGTGCATTGCTCGACCCTGCAGAACTAGAAGAAGAACGCCGCCTTGCATACGTAGGTCTTACACGTGCCCGCGAGCGGTTGTTGGTGTCTCACGCGTGGCAACGCATGTTGTTCGGACAATCGCAGTACAACCCACCATCACGATTCCTGGCTGAAGTTCCTGCGGAATTGTTTGACCGTCAGGGCAACGTTGATTCAGGTTCGGATCATGGGAGAGTGTTTGGCCGTACCTCAACTGATTGGAACGATGCAGAACTGCCTGCATACAAACGCCGTAACGATGATGATGATTCGTTTGGTCGCTCATACGGGCGTCGTGCTGAACGTGCTGTACGACCAGCAGAACCTCGTAATACAGACCACCTCGTTGACCTCAAGCCTGGTGACGATGTGATGCACTCGGTATTCGGCGAAGGTGTTGTCATCGAGATCAAAGGCACCGGAGACAAGACAGAAGTCACCGTCCGCTTCCGCGAGAAGGGCACCAAACATTTGGCTCTCGCATGGGCTCCACTAACAAAACTTTCGTGAAGTTCTTTTTCGAGAGCCGCGAGTAGTAGAAATAATGTCATGAAGGCAGCAATCCTTATCGAAAGTTTCACCGGCAACACGTGGAAGGCGGGCGAACTCATCGCTGCCAATCTGCAACAAGAGAACTGGTCAATTACTGGTATCTCTTCTATGAAAGATCCGAATCACGCATCAATTCAAGATGCTGACACGGTCATCGTCGGTACGTGGGTTCACGGACTTTTTGTTGTTGGTCAGGCGCCATGGGCAATTGATCGTTTGCGTCACCTGCCAGCAATGGCCGGTAAGCAAGCTGCTGCCTTTTGTACGTATGCACTGAACCCAGGAAAATCACTTGATGTCATGACGCGCGAGTTGCAAATGCGCGGCGCAGATGTGGTTGGCGGTCTTGCACTGCAGCGTGGCCATTTGGCCGAGCACGCTGAGGAATTTGCTATTCGCCTCGTTGATTCAGTTCCCGCTAAATAGTCACGGAACAGTGGTGGCGCTTGCCGTCAACCCACGTAAATCGATATACAGAGTTTTTTTGTTCTCAACAATCGGTCGCACTTCAGACGGTGCCATTAGTTGCGACACCTGAATGGTTCGGTTTTCGCAATCAGTAAATGTGCGGCTGCCTTGAACGTGTGTGACAAGGCAATTGGCCTCACGGTCAGCAGGGAAGCCGTAATAGACCTGCCAGCCAGTGGCCGGATCTGAACCCTCATGGTCAAGGACGATTGACCGCAGACCGTCAGGACTCTGTAAGTCGGGCAATAGTAATGGCCCGTCGGCGGCAATGGCTTTTGCCATAGCGGCAACTTTGCCGACTTCGAAGACTCTGTTCCCAATTTCTGAGTCTGGTTCAGCCCGATTGTTGATGACAGTGGCTATTAGCCACAAACCCGCAAAGAACAGGGCAAAAAATGCGATGCCTCCGAGAACGGGCACAACTGCACGAGCAAGGGGACTGCGAAGACGGGGGAATGCCATGTCTCTATTCTGGCGGGTTGGTACGGAAACCCTCGTACGGCGTAGGGTTTACCTTCTGTGAAGCGCCCGTATCGAGTAGTTGTTGCCAAGCCTGGCCTAGATGGTCATGACCGAGGGGCAAAGGTCATTACCCGTGCTCTTCGTGACCATGGTTTCGAGGTCATCTACACCGGACTGCACCAGACGCCAGAGCAAATTGCGGAAACTGCAATGCAAGAAGATGCCGATGCTGTAGGTCTTTCACTTTTGTCTGGAGCCCACCTCACACTGTTTCCACGCACCGTCGAGGAACTGAAGAATCGCGACTTGGCCGACATCCTCATCTTTGGTGGTGGCGTGATTCCTGATGCCGATGCGCGCGCATTACGCGAGCAAGGCGTTGGAAATATTTTTGGCCCTGGTTCATCACTCAAAGTGATTTGTCAATGGCTTGAAGAAGAACTCGATAATAGGGAGTAACTCATGGACCTTTTTGAATATCAGGGCAAGCAATATTTTGCGCGCTACGACATTCCCGTATCAAAGGGTGACGTTGCTGTCACTGTTGACCAAGCCATTGCTGCTGCAGATGCGGCTGGATATCCAGTAGTTGTAAAAGCTCAGGTACAAGTCGGCGGTCGCGGTAAGGCCGGCGGCATCAAGTTGGCAAATAATGCCGACGAAGTGCGCACACACGCCGGAAACATCTTGGGCATGGATATCAAGGGCCACCTTGTGAAGCGTGTCTGGGTGGAGAATGCTTCTGATATCGCAGAGGAGTACTACGCATCATTCACACTTGATCGTGGCGCAAAGAAACATCTTCTTATGCTGAGCCGCGAAGGCGGAGTAGAGATTGAAGAAGTAGCAGAAAAGAACCCTGCAGCAATTCTGATGTTGCACATTGACCCAGTTGACGGTCTCCCTGCAGCAGCTGCAAAGAAAGCAGCTGTTGATGCGAAAATTCCTGAGGCAGCACAGCAAGGTGTCGCTGACATTTTGGTACAGCTATATCGCTGCTTTGTTGAAGGCGATTGCGATCTTGCTGAAATAAACCCACTGATTTTGAAGCCAACAGGCGAAGTGCATGCACTTGATGCAAAGGTCAGCCTTGATGAGAACGCTGAATTCCGTCACCCAGAATGGGCTGAATTTCAAGCAACTGTTGAACTTGATGCTCGCGAACTTCTTGCGCGTGAAAAAGGGCTGCAGTACATCGGTCTTGACGGCACCGTCGGCATTATCGCCAACGGCGCTGGTCTTGCAATGAGCACGCTCGACGTTGTGAACCAAGTGGGTGGCAGTGCTGCAAACTTCCTCGACATTGGCGGCGGCGCAAATGCCGATGTAATGGCCGGAGCACTTGAAGTAATTAACTCTGACAAGAACGTCAAGAGCATCTTCATCAACATCTTTGGTGGCATCACCCGTGGTGACGAAGTGGCAAAGGGAATTGTGGAAGCGCTTGGCCGCGTAGACCTGCGTGCACCAATTGTTATTCGTCTTGATGGCACGAACGCAACGGAGGGGCGCGACATTCTGAAGAATGCTGGAATCCCTGAATCAAAACTCACCAGTAAGTCAACGATGCTCGAAGCTGCTGCAGCAGCTGTTGCGCTCGCAAAGTAAGGACCCCCGTCATGGCAATTTTCGTCGATCAAAACACCAAAGTTATTGTGCAGGGCCTCACAGGCGGCCAAGGCAAATATCACGGACTTCGTAACAAGGCATACGGCACACAAATCGTTGCTGGTGTTACACCAGGCAAGGGCGGCACAGACGTTGAAGGCGTTCCTGTTTATAACAGTGTCGCTGAAGCAGTGAAGGCAACCGGTGCAACTGCATCATTCGTTACTGTTCCACCAAAGGCCGCTTCTGCTGCAATTCTCGAAGCTGCAAGTGCGGGCATCACATTCATCGTGTGTATCACTGAAGGAATTCCTGCACAAGACGAAGCGCGTACATACAACACGATGGTTCGTGACTTTCCAAAAGTTCGTTTGCTCGGCCCAAACTGCCCGGGCATCATTAGCCCAGGAAAATGCAATATCGGAATTACCGCTGGTGAAATTGCACAACTGCCTACAGCAAAGGGCCCGAACGTTGGCATCGTGTCACGTTCAGGAACTCTTACGTACCAAGCGCTTTATGAATTGAAGCAACTTGGTATTGGTGTATCAACATGTGTTGGTATCGGTGGCGACCCAGTTCCCGGAACATCATTTATTGATTGCTTGCGCGAATTCCAAGCAGACCCGGAAACACATGCCATCATCATGATTGGTGAAATTGGTGGTTCAGCTGAAGAAGAAGCTGCAGAGTTCATTAAGGACAATGTGACTAAGCCAATGTCTGCGTATATCGCAGGCGTTACTGCTCCTGCCGGAAAGAAGATGGGCCACGCAGGCGCAATTGTTTCTGGCGGTAAGGGAACAGCGCAAGGCAAGATGGATGCGCTGCGTGCTGCCGGTGTGCTGGTTGGGCATAACCCAACAGAAGCTGGCTCTCTTATGGCCGGCATCGTGGCTGGGCTGAGCTGAGTGCCACGCGCTCTTCTTTCTGTATACGACAAAACGGGCATCGTCGAATTTGCGACGTCGCTTCACGAACTCGGTTGGTCGTTGCTCTCTAGTGGCGGAACCGCTGGTGTAATTTCAGCTGCTGGTATTCCCGTAACAGATGTTGCAGAGATTACGGGGCTAGCGCCAATTCTCGATCACCGCGTGGTGACCCTTCACCCGAAGATTCATGGCGGGATTCTCGCTGATCGCTCGAATCCAGAGCATGTTGTTGAAATGGAAAAGAATGGCATCGAAGGGATTGACCTAGTTGTTGTCAACTTGTATCCGTTCTCATCAAAGCCTGGAATTGAACTAATTGACATCGGTGGACCAGCGATGGTGCGCGCTGCTGCAAAGAATTTTGCTCATGTAGGTGTTGTTGTAGATACTGCTGATTACGGCGATGTTCTCGAGATGATCAGTGGTGATTTTTTCAGTGTTGCTGCTCGTCGTCGCCTGGCTCAGAAGGCGTTTCGAATCACTAGTGCGTATGACGCATCAATTTCGTCGTGGCTCGCAGATGAAACAAGTGATCGTGAAGATGCAACAGTGCCACCGATTCTTACTTTGGTTGCCGAGCGCGCTGAGGTTTTGCGTTACGGGGAAAACCCACACCAAACAGGTGCGCGGTATCGCCTTCCTGGTGTTGAGAGCTGGTGGGATTCTGCCACTCAACTCAATGGCAAAGAGATGTCATACCTGAATGTTCTTGACACAGAAGCTGCGTGGCAATTAGTTAGCCGTTTCGATCGACCAGCAGCAGTTGTAGTGAAGCATGCCAACCCGTGTGGCGTTGCCCTTGCTTCCACAATTTTTGAAGCGTATTCACATGCACATGGTGCTGACCCAATCAGTGCATTTGGTGGAATCATTGCCGTCAACGGTGAGGTCAATGGCGACACTGCAGCAGAGATCAACAAAACCTTTACAGAAGTTGTCATTGCTCCATCGTTTACATCAGATGCGCTTGAAATCTTGTGTGCAAAACCATCGCTACGTGTATTTGAAGCAGTGGCACCATTTGGGTCGATGGCAATCAACGTTCGGTCAATTGACGGTGGGCTTCTTGTGCAATCAGTTGACGAAGTTGATGAACCGCTCGATGATTTCACAGTGGTCACAGAACGCGCACCGAGTGACGATGAGTGGTCAAGTTTGCTTTTGGCGTGGCAAGCAGTCGCTGCCACATGGAGCAATGCCATCGTGCTCGCGCATGGCGACACTGTTGTTGGCATTGGTGGGGGACAACCAAACCGCATTGATGCAGCACGCTTAGCTATCGGTCGCGCAGGTGACCATGCAGCCGGTTCAGTGGCTGCAAGCGATGCTTTCTTCCCATTCGGCGATACGGTTTCAGAGTTGGCTGCCGCTGGTGTCACTGCAATTTTCCAACCCGGTGGCAGTGTGCGAGACGAAGAATCCATCTCGGCAGCCAACACTCATGGCATCGCCATGGTGTTCACCGGATCACGCCACTTCCGTCACTAGGCAAGTCGTAGACTAAATAAATGGCACGAATTGGTGACCTCCTTGCGGCAGGACGAACATTCTCTTTTGAGTTTTCGCCTCCCAAAACAACTGCTGGTTCAATGTCGCTCGGTCGCACAATTGCGGAACTTGAATCCCTGAGCCCTTCATTTGTTTCCTGCACATATGGTGCTGGCGGTTCGACCCGAGAGAACACACGCGACACAGTGCTGTGGATTGAACGCGAAACAAATATTCCCGCGATGGCGCATCTCACATGTGTTGGCCATACTCGCAGTGAAATTGAAGACATCATCGGTACCTACACTGCTGCCGGAGTTGAGAATGTTCTTGCGCTTGCAGGTGATCCACCAAAAGACCCAGCTGATGCTCGGCCAAGTGACTACATGTATGCACGTGAGTTAGTAGAGCATTTACGCGAGATAGCTGATTTATCAATTGGCGTTGCTGCACATCCTGAGGGGCACCCACGTTCACCTGATCTTGCGACCGATCGTCGCCTTCTTGCTGAAAAACTTCGTGTGGTCGACTTTGCGACCACTCAATTTTTCTTTGACATCGACCATTACCTGTCCTTGGTGAACGACCTAGCCGACCTCGGAGTGACAAAACCTGTTGTCCCTGGAATCATGCCGTGCACCAATATCGCCCAGGTTGAGCGCATGGCTGAATTATCAGGCGCAGCATTTCCTGATTGGTTGCGCAAACGTCTTGAGTCAGTAACATCGCCAGAAGATGTTCGTCGAATCGGAGTGGAAGCCGCAACGGAATTGTGCTCGCAACTGTTGGCTGCAGGTGCACCCGGTCTTCATTTTTATACGCTGAATAAATCAACCGCTACACGGGAGATTTACGCCCAACTGGGTCTTCCGGTCGCATGACCCGTTTCGTCCATGAGTAATCAGAACGACCAATACGCAGAACGTGGCGGAACGCCAGCGTGGGGAACCCGCAGAGGACCTGTTGTGCCGTACGTTCCCGCACTCGATGGCCTACGAGCATTGGCAGTTATCGCAGTGATTGTGTATCACGCTAATCATCAGTGGTTGGGTGGCGGTTTTCTCGGTGTCGAGGTGTTCTTTGTTATCTCTGGCTATCTCATTACGTTGCTTCTCATTGCCGAGCGTGAACGTTCTGGCACAGTATCGCTAGGTAATTTCTGGATGCGTCGTGCTCGACGATTACTGCCTGCATTGTTCACGTTGTTGCTCGGAACCACTGTGTATTGCGCATTGTTTGATCGCGACCGTCTGGGCATGTTGCGTGGCGATGTCGTGGGTGGCTTTCTGTATGTCTCAAATTGGTTCCAAATTTGGAGCGGCTCGTCGTACACGTCTGCTTTCGCTTTCGCACCACTTCGACATTTGTGGTCACTTGCGGTGGAAGAGCAGTACTACATCGTGTGGCCACTCATTATGTTCGTGTTGCTTCGTCGAATTAGGCCGAAGACATTGCCGATACTGGGTCTTGTGTTCACAGCGTTTGCAGTTGCTATTGCTGTAGCAACAGCGATGATTTATCGCACTGGGCCCATTGATACTTTTGCAAATACTCCAGAGCAATACATGTCAGTTTTCGGGCATCGCGTTGTTCGAATTGATTTCCTGTACCTCGGCACTATCACCCGTGCTAGCGGATTATTGCTCGGAGCTGCACTTGCCACAATGTGGAGACCATGGGCGTTGCGTCGAGGACGAGCTGGTTCAAATGCAAATGGACTTGATCTAGCGGGAGTGATTGCGTTGATAGCACTCGGTTTCATGTGCTGGAAATTTCGTGAAGTCGTTGAAGTGGCCGATGTAGGCATGACTGGATACGACCTGTTGTATCGCGGTGGTTTCATTGTTGTAGGTATCGCCACAGTTATCGCAATTGCCACCGTGACTCATCCACGTTCTCGGTTGGGCAAGTACGTCATCGGAACACCTCTGTTGGTGTGGTTTGGCAAGCGGTCATACGGTTTGTATTTGTATCACTGGACTATATTTCAGGCATATCGCAAGGCTGCAGGAAACTCACTAGACGTTCGTGAGTTCGTCGCATTGATGGCCATAACGGTGGTCATCACCGAAGCGTCGTATCAGTTGATTGAAACACCGATTCGTACGGGAAAGGCATTAGCTACGTATCGTTCGTGGCGCAAACGCGGCGGGACTATCGGTGGCCCAATGGGAATTGTGCTCGGAACATTGGCTGTTATCCCCGTGTTCAGTGTGGTCAGCATGGCGGGTGCCCGCGTGATGCCCGATGACATCACTGCTGGTCTCACTGAAAACGAAGGCGCAGTTACTCGTATCACGACTACAACAATCGGTGCAGGAACAACAACAGTTCCGCTAGATCCTACGACCACTCTGCCTCGCGGAAAGATGGATGCGTTTGCAGTGGGTGATTCGGTGATGTTGGGATCAGCAAAGAAGTTGAAGTCCTATGGCATCACAGTTGACGCGTCAAAGAATAGGCAGGTCATTGATGCAGTACAAATTTTCAACTACTACAAGTCCGTGAACGAATTAGGCGACATTGTTGTCATTCATTTAGGTACAAATGGCATTACCAAGGCTGCGACATTTGAGCGAATTCTCAAGCCACTTGCAAACGTCAAGCGTGTGGTCATTCTGACAATGCGAGTTCCGGGTCGCGCTTCAGAGCAATTGAATAATGCGGTCATCAATAATCTTCCTGCAACTCACTCCAATGTCACCATCCTTGATTGGCACACATTGTCGAAGCCACATCCCGAATGGTTCAATTCGGACGGCATTCACCCCAATGCGGTAGGTCAGGACAACTACGTCGCTCTGATTCTTCAGGCTATTGGCCGGTAATTCTGCGCCTAATACGGCTCTTCCATTGGGACAATGTGCTCCAAATTGCCTACGCTTAGACACATGACATCACCAGTTCGTATTGCCGTTACCGGCGCAGCAGGCCAAATTGGCTACAGCCTCCTTTTCCGTATTGCTTCAGGCGCAGTGTTTGGTCCTAATCAACCAGTCATTCTTCAACTGCTGGAAATTACCCCTGCACTTGGGGCGCTTGAAGGCGTACGCATGGAACTTGATGACTGCGCATTCCCCCTTCTTGCAGGTGTCGTATGCACCGACGATGCTGAAACTGCGTTCGGTGACATTGATGCTGCATTCCTTGTGGGCGCCATGCCACGAAAAGATGGCATGGAACGCGGCGACTTGCTCAGTGCAAACGGCGGAATTTTCAAGCCACAAGGTAAAGCACTCGGCGCAGTCGCAAAGAAAGAAGTGAAAATCTTGGTGGTTGGTAACCCGGCGAACACCAATGCAGTGATTGCTATGAACAATGCACAGGGTCTTGACCCAAGCCGTTTCACTGCTATGACTCGACTTGATCACAACCGCGCTATGACACAGTTGGCAGTCAAAGTTGGCAAGCCAGTCACTTCGATTACGAAGATGACCATTTGGGGTAACCACTCAAGCACGCAGTATCCAGACCTTTTCCATTGCGAAGTTGACGGCAAGAATGCAGCTACTTTGGTGAACGATCAGGCATGGATTGAAAATGATTTCATCCCTACTGTTGCAAAGCGTGGAGCCGCCATTATCAAGGCTCGTGGTTTGTCATCAGCAGCATCGGCAGCAAACGCTGCAATCGATCACATGAACTCATGGGTTCTCGGTACTGCCCCCGGAGACTGGGTGTCAATGGCAATTCCATCTGACGGAAGCTATGGCGTTCCTGAAGGCCTCATCTCGTCGTTCCCATGCGTCTGCAAAGACGGTACGTACAGCATCGTGCAAGGTCTAGATATTGATGACTTCAGCCGCTCACGTATCGATGCGTCGGTTGCAGAACTTGTTGAAGAACGTGACGAAGTCAAGAAGCTGGGCCTCATTTAATGAGCGTTGCGGCCCTCGTCGATACAGACAGGTGGCCGCTAGATAGTGCTGAATTGCACAGGGAACTGAGCGACACTTTCGCTAGGAAAAACATTGCGATTCTTCCTGGTTTCATTTATGAAAGTGCTATTCCTGCATTAATCGCAGAATGTGATGAATTAGCAAAAGTGGCGTTCCACACCACTGTTAACGCTGATCTAGAAGTAGTTGCGTACGACCAATTCCCAACGGACAGTGTGATTCGTGCATTGTATGAGTGGGATCCGTTGATGGATTTCGTTGCAAAGATTCTGGGTGAAGAGAAATTGTTTCGTTATGCAGATCCTTTTGGCGCACTAAATCTTGCCGTCATGCGTGATGGTCATGAACTGGGTTGGCATTTTGATCAAACAGATTTCGTCGTTTCTATTGCATTACAAACTTCATCAGAAGGTGGACATTTTGAAAATGCATCGCGTATTCGTTCTGCCACCGAAGAGAACGCAGACACTGTTGCCGCAGTGCGTCGAGGCGATCGTCCTGACCTAGTTCGGACTGAGCCAATGACGCCCGGAACACTGATGGTGTTTAACGGGCGCAACAGTTATCACCGTGTGTCGCGCGTGTCAGGCCTTGTTCCGCGTCATGTGGCGTTGCTTGCGTACGACACGAGGCCAGGGACTGTTTCCAATGATGCATTACGGATGGGTCGATACGGAAGGTTGCCAGCATGAAAATCGGTGAAGGTTTTGTTGGTGATGGCCCCAACGCAGCGCACACTAATGTTGTGCTTGGACTTCGCGATGGCCCTGTTGGCATTGCATGGGCTACAGCACTTGCAACTCCGCGTGAAGGACATGTTCCGTTTGTGGCAGTCGCGCAACCAAATGTTCCAGTGGTTCCATTTACGTTGTTTGTCAACAAGGCAGCAATCGCAAATGATCGTCATGGCGAGTTGACATGGGGTGCGGCGCAGGCTGGTGTTGCTGCTGGGGTCGGGCTCGCTCATCATGCATGGGTATTTGAAGGCGACGTTGATTACGTTAATTCGCTCGTACTCATTGTTGCGGTGTGGGTAAATCCATCTGCCGACAATGAAGAAACAGTTTTTGCAAACAATCGGGATGCAACATTTGCAGCGCTTCAACAGGCCCGCGATGCTGGCCCTGACCTTGGTCAGGCACTCGCTGCAATGGCTAATCCGTCAAACCCGTATTTCCGGACGACGTAACCTATTCGTACGTGGTCAGCGCCCGCACGGCTTCGAATGCGGTGTCAAGGGCAGCAAAGACCGGCACAGCATCCATGAGGCACTGAGTGTCTCCTGAGATGCGTACATGGCCCTTGATAAAGGCTTCTTGGGCTGGCATTGACCCGGTTGCAACCCCGACCGCTGTCTCCCAGGTCTGTTCCATGCGGACATCTTCTTCGGGCGCAGGACCAGAGGCAAAGCGGACGAGGCCATTTCCCACCTGGAAGTAATACAACACCGAGCCCTCAGGGCCGTCTGTAACGACCTGTGTGACGCCAATCGAATGAGTTGAGGCAAGGTCTGCCAGTGACTCACTTGCTGCCACTTGGGCCTGCATGGCGTCAATCCAATCGAGGCTGAGATACCGCATGTTTCTATTCTGCCGAAAGTTTCCGAGAACTGCGCCAGTGATTAATGAATTCGATGGCTACGGGAAGAATGGAAATGAAAACAATTGCGATAACAGCAATCTCGATGTGCTCTTTCACGACGTCAATTTGCCCGAGGAAGAAACCGAGTAGTGGAAGTCCAGCACCCCACAACAAGCCGCCAATAATGTTGTAGCGAACAAAGGTTTTGTAATCCATCTCGCCGACGCCAGCAACTACGGGTGCAAACGTACGCACGATGGGAACAAATCGCGCCAGTACTACTGTGCGTGCGCCATACTTTTCGAAGAATGCGTGGGCCTTAGTGACGTGGTCAGGGTTGAACAAACGAGACTTCGGCCGAGCAAAAATTGCTGGCCCCATCTTTTTTCCAATGAGATAACCAACCTGGTCTCCGATGATGGCCATCGACGCCGAGACGAGAATGACAAATGGCAACGGGGGGAGCACATTGTTGCCTGCTTCGCTAGCGAGGAACCCTGCGATAAAGAGCAACGAATCACCAGGGAGAAAAAACCCAATCAACAATCCAGATTCGGCAAACACAATCGCCCCCAAGACCAGGAGACCTCCATTGCGGAGCAGATCTTCAGGGTTTAGTAACGCGAGCATTTGGAAAGATTAGTTCGGAAAACACAAAAGGCCCGAGCACATGGCTCGGGCCTTTCGATGAGTAGTTATTTAATTAGTTGCAGGACCAAAAGTTGTCTTCTGACGCGATGAACGAATCACCGAAGCAGCAAGAACTGCAAGTGCTACGGCTGCAATAAGCAGGCGTTGGCCGTCGTTGTCCTGAGTACTAATGATTGCTGGAAGCACCAACAGCGACACAAGGTTCATCACCTTGATCAGCGGGTTCAATGCAGGACCTGCTGTGTCTTTGAATGGGTCACCAACAGTGTCAGCAATAACCGCAGCCTTGTATGGCTCTGAGCCCTTGCCGCCGTGGTTGCCGTCTTCGATGTACTTCTTTGCATTGTCCCATGCACCACCAGCATTGCTGAGGTAGTTCGCCATGAGCTGACCAACCAAGATGACAGCAGCAAGGAATCCACCAAGTGCTTGCCAACCAATTCCGAATCCAACGATGACTGGTGTCAACACTGCAAGAAGTGCAGGTGTAGCCAACTCGCGAAGTGATGCTTCAGTACAAATGTCAATGACGGGGCCGTACTCTGGCTTCTTTGTTCCGGCCATGATCATTCCGTCAGCGAACTGACGGCGAACTTCCTGGACAACAACACCAGCTGTGCGTCCAACGGCGCGAATTGAAAGTGCAGAGAACAAGAACGGCACAGAGCCACCGATAAGAAGACCAATGAAGATCTTCGGATCAGCAACGTTGATTGCAAGCTCAGGAAGTTTAAAGACGCCATCGCCAAGATTAGTAACGGTGTCAACAAGTAATTTCCCTTGCGCGTTTTTCAAGTTGGCACCAGCAGTTTCGATGAACGAAGCGAACAAGGCAACAGCAGCAATAACTGCTGAACCAATTGCAAAGCCCTTTGTTACGGCCTTAGTGGTGTTACCGACTGCGTCGAGAGCAACCATGATCTTTTGTGGTTCACCGTGGAACTCGCCAGACATTTCTGCAATACCTGCAGCGTTATCTGACACAGGACCAAAAGTGTCTTCCGACACGATGACGCCTGTTGTTGCAAGCATTCCCATTCCGCACAATGCAACGAGGTAGAGCGAGAACGTAAGGTTTCCGCCGCCAAGTACCAATGCAACACCTATTGCAATTGCAATTGCAAGAACGGCGTACACGCTTGATTCAAGACCAAATGCAGTTCCCGAAAGAATCGCAGTTGCAGGACCAGTCTCTGCTGATTCAGCAATTTCTTTTACCGGAGCGTGATGAGTTGCTGTGTAGTACTCAGTAAGACGACTGACAAGTTGTGCAAGCACAAGGCCGACAGCAACTGCACCGAATACGCGCCAACCGGCTCCGCCCATCAACTGGACGCCATCGCCAGCGGCACCCTTTTCGTTACCGACATAGGTCAGCGACAATGCAAGAGTTCCTGCAAGCGTAAGAACACCAGCTACTAAGAAGCCTTTGTTGATTGGCTTCAGTGCGTCTGTTTCGTCTGGTTTTGCTTTCACTGCAAACACACCAAAGATTGATGCGATCACGCCGATAGCCCGAGCCGCAAGTGGGAACACGAGCCCCATTGCAGGGTTCATACCAATTGAGTTGAACGCAGCAACACCAAGAATGATTGATGCAACAAGTGTTACTTCATATGACTCGAACAGGTCAGATGCCATTCCGGCACAGTCACCAACGTTGTCACCAACGTTGTCTGCGATTGTTGCCGGGTTACGTGGGTCGTCTTCAGGAATTCCTGCTTCAACTTTGCCCACAAGGTCGGCACCAACGTCTGCAGCTTTCGTAAAGATTCCCCCACCAACGCGCAAGAACAATGCAAGAAGTGATCCACCAAAACCGAATCCAACAAGAATGACGCTTGATGTGTTTTGGAAGATCATGATGATCAAAGTTGCACCGCTAAGCCCGAGGCCAACGGTGAACATTCCGGCAACACCACCAGTGCGGAATGCAACGGTGAGAGCGTCTGGCATTGAACCAGTCAGAGCAGCAGCGGCTGTACGCACGTTTCCGCGTGTAGCCAATGTCATTCCGATATAGCCAGTGAACCCTGAAGCCGCACCGCCAAGAATGAAGGCGATAGTTCGCCAAATTCCTGCTTGCATGAATGACAATGCCTCGTTTCCATCAGTTTTCACAATTGCAGTCGACGTGAAGAACACGATGACCGCAAGTGGAACCAAGATCATGACGATGGTCTTGAACTGGCGCTTCAAGTAGGCGTTTGCACCTTCTTGAATTGCAAGTGCAATTTCTTTCATCTTTGGCGTGCCTTCGTCGGCAGCCATTACTAAACGAGCGAGATAGAACCCAACAGCGATGGCAAGCACGGCCGAAGCAGCTGAAAGCCACAACACCGCCCATTCTCCGCCCTTGAGCACGAACTCTTGATAGCCGCCTTCGGCAGCAAATAATCCTGACACTTCATTGTCTCCTGGCAAGTTCTGGGGCGCTCTGACTTTCAGACACCCTCTGTATGGAACAAAGCAACAGTAGTGAAAAAAGACACGCTAGAACGAAATGGTCAAGTTGTGCCCTCAGGGCTCTCTCGGGCTACCGTTTGAGGTGCATTTGCACAGCCGGCCCGCCCGGCTCGCAGGGAGAGCTTTTTATATGGCGCAAGCAGTTACATCTCATCGAGGCCCGGTCACTGGCACCGCCATTCATAAGCGTAAAAAGCGCCCATTCCTTCTCGATCTTTATTCCACAGCTGTGGGCAAGAAGTACGTCATGGGAATCACGGGCGTCGCCATGATGGGTTTTGTCCTGTTCCACATGATTGGGAACCTCAAGATGTATGCCGGTGCAGCAGGTCTTGACCACTACGCCCATTTCCTGCAGACATTGCTGTATCCCCTCGCGCCAAAAGGCTGGGTCCTCTGGATTCTTCGTGGTGGTCTTATTTCCATGCTGTTCCTCCACCTCCACGCTGCATGGTCTTTGACCCGCTTGAATAGCAATGCACGGCCTATGAAGTACCAAAGCAAGCGCGATTATCAGATTGCCAATTTTGCTAGCCGCACCATGCGGTGGACAGGAATCATTGTTCTGG
Source organism: Bifidobacterium breve (assembly GCA_945878785.1). Lineage (GTDB taxonomy): Bacteria > Actinomycetota > Acidimicrobiia > Acidimicrobiales > Ilumatobacteraceae > UBA2093. Next base: position 18,611 of record CAMDVC010000013.1, read on the forward strand.
CATTTCTCGTCTGGCATCTGCTCGATCTGACCTTTGGGGTCGTGAACTCTGAGACTGGCAAGATGATTACGCATCCGGGTGATGATGAAGCGGTGAAGGCGGTTTACGCCAGCATCGTGTACTCATTTCAGCGCACTCCAGTTGCCTTGTTTTATGTCGTTGCAAATATTTTGTTGGGAATCCACTTGTTCCACGGTTCATGGAGCATTTTTCAGTCCTTTGGCCTTAACAACCCTCGCTTCAATAATTGGACTCGTGCATTTGCTACTGGCTTTGCATCAATTGTCGTAATCGGCAATGTCTCGTTCCCAATTTCAGTAATGGCCGGCATCGTCGGCTGACCGACACGCCTCGAAGAAGAAAGACACGATCATGACTCTCACAGATGAACTGTTCGCAAAGAACACGGTCACGCTTGACAGCAAAATTCCTGAAGGCCCCGTTGCAGACAAATGGGACAACTACAAACAAAACATGAAGTTGGTGAACCCCAACAACAAACGCAAATTCAAAGTCATTGT
>CAMDVC010000014.1 GCA_945878785.1 Bifidobacterium breve
GACGCATGGGAAGGCGAGATGCTCAATCGCTTCTACGCCACAATTCTACCATTGGTGTCTCTCATAGTCGGTTTGTCTTTCAGTACCATTCGGAAACGAATCACCCCGGCATTCATTTCTCTTGCCGTACTGGTCACCTCAATTGGCGCTGGCGTCACCGTGAATCCGTTCGGATTCTCAGAGGAACACTTTGACATTGTTGCTGTTGTATCGATTCTCAGTGCTCTCATAATCTTTCTCATCTCGTTCATTCCTCGTAATGGTTACCTTGCAGGCGCAGTAATTGCGGCTGTATGCACCATTGTCAGCGCGTATCCAGTAGTGCAGCAACAAAAGAACAACGATCTTCTGCTGACACGCACCAATCTGCGTATCACGGAATCAGTTGAGACCATGCGTGACACAACCGAAGCGGGAGCACGTATCGGCACCATCTGGGCCGGTGTTCCCGCCTACTATTCGCATCGGCCAATGCTTGATCTCCTTGGCAAGAACGACACGTTCATTGCAACAAGTGCTCCCCATGGTGATTTTTTTCCGGGACACAACAAATGGGATTACGACTACAGCATCGGCAAGTTACAACCAGATGTTATTTTTCAAACATACGATCGTGATATCGAAAAAAACCTTCATCAGAGAATCGCTAACTGGGGGTACAAGAAAATGTGCCCAATCACCGGCACATTCGGACCTCGGGGTTACTACTACCGTACAAACAGCAAGCAAATAAAGTGGGATTCACTACAAGAATGTTTGTAGACCCATCAACGCTTGATTAAGTTCGCAAACCATTCGTCAGAGTTGTCAATACGACCACGCAATGAGTCCCACGTGCGCGTGATGCCGTCTCGCCCACGCTGCGGATGCGAGGCGATGTGGTCAGCAACAGCACGTGAGCGATTCAATACTTCACCATCTGCAATTACTTCTGAAACAAGACCAAATGCCACCATGTCGGCACCCACAATGCGATCGCCCACCAGTACAACGCGATCTGCAACTGCTTGCGAATGTTTGAGATGCAACCAGGCCTGACACATTGGGGCTGGAACACCCATCGCAATTTCACCTACTTGCAGAAAAGATGATTCACCAGCAACAACAATGTTTGCCGCTAATGCAAGGGCTGCACCAGCATTAATGGCATACCGCTCAAGAGCCACCACCACAGGCACACGACACTTATAGATCGCAGCGTGCACTTCTACCCATGCGGTCAACGGTTCATTTTTCAGGTCTGCACCCGCGACTTTAAGATCTATGCCGCTACAAAATGCTCCGCCGGAGCCAGACAACAAAATGCAGCCAACATCTGAGGGAACGTTCAGAAAGGCATCGCGCAATTCAACAGCCAATTGTTGTGTTATTGAGTTTTTTCGGTCAGGCCTATTCAGAACAATGTCGAGACGATTCCCAACTCTCTCAACAATGACATTCTGCTCGGTCATTATGAGTACTACCGACCCGGCTTGTAGGTGCCGTAGACATCACGCAAGGCATCGCTAACTTCACCAAGCGTTGCATGAGCACGCAGAGCCTCTTTCATAGGAATCAGGATGTTGTCAGTGCCACGTGCTGCAACACGGATCTCTTCAAGAAATACTGCAACCTTTGCCTGATCACGATTCTCTTTGAACTTCTTCAGACGAGCCAATTGGCCAACAGCAAGACTCGGATCTATCGGGAATACATTCGGCTCCCCTTCGTCTTCTACTGTGAACTTGTTGACGCCCACAATGACTCGTTCATCGTCGTCAATCGACTTTGTGTACTCATACGCACTCTGTTCAATTTCGTCCATCTGGAAGCCAGCTTCTATGGCGTCAACAGCGCCACCCATTGCATCAATGCGTTCGATGTATTCCCACGCAAGACGTTCCACTTCATCAGTCAATGACTCAACGAAATATGAACCAGCAAGCGGGTCTGGAGTGTCAATTACACCGCTTTCATACCCAATGACTTGCTGTGTGCGCAAGGCAATGCGAGCTGCTGCCTCGGTGGGAAGACCAAGAGCTTCGTCGTAACCATTTGTGTGCAAACTTTGCGTTCCACCCATTACAGCGGCCATTGATTGCAGAGCAACACGCACAACGTTGTTCAGTGGCTGTTGAGCTGTCAAGGTGCTGCCGCCTGTTTGTGTGTGGAAGCGCAGCAACTTGCTTGATTCTTTCTTTGCGCCGAAACGCTCAGTCATGATTTTGTGCCACATACGACGGCTTGCTCGGAATTTCGCCACTTCTTCGAAGAAGTTGTTGTGACCATTCCAGAAGAATGACAAACGTGGTGCAAAGTCATCGACATCGAGACCTGCATCAACTGCTGCCTGAACATATGCGATGGCATTGGCCAGAGTAAATGCGATTTCCTGTACTGCAGTGCTTCCAGCTTCACGAATGTGGTAACCAGAAATAGAGATGGTGTTCCATTTCGGAATGTTCTGGGCGCAGTACGCAAAAATGTCAGTGATGATGCGCATTGACGGACGCGGTGGGTACACATACGTACCGCGCGCGATGTATTCCTTTAACAAGTCGTTCTGAATTGTTCCGCTAATGGCAGATGACGGTACGCCTTGTTCTTCCGCAACCAATTCGTACATCAACAACAGAACCGCAGCAGTTGAGTTGATGGTCATTGACGTCGACACTTTGTCGAGCGGCAAATCCTTCAACAACATGCGCATGTCTTCGAGGGTGTCGATAGCAACGCCTACTTTGCCGACCTCACCTTCGCTGCGGGCGTGGTCTGAGTCGTATCCCATTTGGGTCGGTAGGTCGAACGCACATGACAAACCTGTTTGGCCAGCTTCCAGAAGAAACTTAAAACGTTGGTTGGTTGATTCGGCAGAGCCGAACCCCGCGTATTGACGCATGGTCCACAATTTTCCTCGATACATCGTGGGGTACACGCCTCGGGTGTAGGGCGCCGTTCCCGGAAGACCCAGTTGCTTAGCTGCGTCCCAGCCGGCGAGATCATCGGCCGAGTAGAGAGGGGCAATGTCAATGCCAGAGTCAGTGCGCTTTATTTCATCAGCCATGGGGGTCAATCGTACGAGCCGCCACCGCTAGCGACATATTCCTAGAAATTCTCAGGAAGCAGCGACCAAGCTGATCTCGATGAGCCATTCAGCGCGGGCAAGGGCAGGAACAGTCACAAGGGTGCTTGCTGCCCTGTGGTCTGCCATCACTTCATCGCGAACGGCCATTACAGAGGCCAAATCAGGTGTCAGCGTGTCTCTGGCAACCACATACGTGGTGATGCTGACGATGTTTGTAACGCCCATCTGGGAGGCGCGCAGGATTTCAAGCAAGTTCGCCCACACCACACGCGTTTGCCCTTCTAGGGAGGGCGGAACAGTGCCATCAGGCATTGTGGGTACGACCCCCGACGTGAACACCAATGACTGTGCGCCATCAACTTTCACGGCATGTGCGTACTTGGCAGCCGGAGCCCCCATGTGATCTGGCTGTATTTGGCTTATTCCCATGGTCACCATTGTGGCGTATTGTGAAGCCATGACCATCACACCAGATGCACCCGTAGAGACCCGCATGATCGACGGTATTCCGTTGACTCCAAAGCAGGTCACCATTCTCGGCCAGGAAGCTCTTGCCCCTGCCGCCACCGTTGCCGAAGAGCGTTTACGTCGCAAGCAAAAACTTGCAGGCGCACTACGCATCTTTGGTCGACTCGGATTCGGTGAAGGCGTTGCTGGTCACATCACAGTTCGTGACCCTGAATTTCCTGATCACTTCTGGGTGAACCCGCTCGGTTTGTCGTTTCGTCACATGCGCGTGTCTGACCTCATCTTGGTAAACCACCACGGAGAAGTTGTGTACGGCAAGTACGCCGTGAACCGCGCAGCATACGTTTTGCACGCAGCAGTGCACACAGCTCGTCCTGATGTAGTTGCCGCAGCACACGCACACTCCGTTTACGGAAAAGCATTCAGTTCGCTGGGTATCCAACTTGACGCGTTAACACAAGACTCATGTGCGTTCTACGAAAACAATGTCGTCATTTCAGAACATGGTGGTGCAGTGGTTTTCGAAGAATCAGCAGGACGCGACTTTGCTGAAGCCTTCGGCAACAATCGTGCGGCAATTCACCAAAACCACGGCCACTTCACAGTGGGTGCAAGTGTTGATGAAGCTGTGTTCTGGTTTGTTTGTTTCGAGCGTTGTGCACAAGCACAACTTGCAGCAATGGCAGCAGGAACTCCGAAGCACATTCCTCATGATTCAGCTGTGTACACGCGTGAGAACGCTGGCAACGCCATGACTGGCTGGGCGCACTTCCAGCCGCTGTGGCAAGAGATCTGCCGCACAGATCCTGATCTTTTCGATTAAGTAGCGACTGTCTTTCGTGACCTCAAAAGAGAGGTTGCGCGCTGATCGAATTTTCAACGCTGCACCGCCTGAACTTTTCTTCATACTGTCTGCGGTTGCCCAATATACGGGCGCAATAATTGCGGTTCATTTATTTGATGACATTTCGCCTGCCACTGTCGCGTGGCTACGCGTCCTGAGCGCATCGTTGATTTTGATTGCGTTTTCATTTCGGCAATCACTCCGACGTTGGAGTCGTCGAGAACTGTATTGGGTGGCGGCATTCGGCACAGCAACTGCCCTAATGAATCTGTTCTTTTACTTGGGCATTGACCGTCTTCCACTCGGCAAAGGCGTCACCATTGAATTCATCGGACCAATAACCGTTGCCGCGCTTCGCACACGTTCGGTGCGCAATACGGTTGCGTTGTTATGCGCTGCAGTCGGTGTTGTTGTCTTAGGTGGCGTCGAACTTGGTAACGAACCATTGGGGCTCGTCTATATCTTGGCTGCTTCAGTTATGTGGGCCGGCTACATAGTGATGGGTTCGCGTGTCGCACTTGCTGACAGAGGAGTATCAGGCCTTGCGCTCGGCTTACTTTTCGGAGGCATTGTCATCACTCCGTTTGCTGCAGGTGATGCAGGCGCAGCATTTTCAAGCGGAAAAATCTTGATCGGTTGCATTCTCGTCGGATTACTATCCAATGCAATTGGGTATGGCATTGACCAATCAACACTTCGTCGAATTCCTATTCGACGGTTCTCCATCATGTTGGCATTACTTCCCGTCTGCGCAGCAATCTTCGGATTCGCGTTTCTCAATCAATCTCCCAGCGTCCTCGACCTTCTCGGAATGGCTTTAGTTTTAACGGGTGTTGCAGTACAAGAGCGAGACGAGACCGACCGCCACCATGAGGTGGTTGAGACCACCTAGCGTGGTATCTCATGGCAACTCCGACAAGACCTCTTCGCCGTGTCGGTAGCTTCCTGATATTTGCCTCGCTTGTTACGTCGCTTGTCGCCTCGGCACCTAGTGCGCCCGTTCAGGCCGAACCACTTCCTCCACTTGGTGTCGTAATTCGCGGTCATGGAAACGGTCACGGTCGCGGTCTTAGTCAATACGGTGCTCTTGGCTGGGCAACAAAACTTGGATATTCGTGGCAAGACATCTTGAACTTTTATTACGGCGGTAGTGGCCGTGTTCTTACAACGCTTACCGAAGCCGATGCAACAGCAGCACCAGGCGGCGTCATGAGTGTTCGGCTTCAAACTCTTGACGCACGACCGACAGCAGTGATTTCTGACAACATCACGGCATCCTGGGTAGGTGCTGCTGGCACCTACGGGGGCCTTGTTGCTCGCATGGTGTCTAACAATGTGTATGACATTTATGGAACTGCCTCTGCCACCTGTGCCGCCGATACCGACAACCCCACAGGATTTACACTCATCGGCGACAACATTGCTGGGCCTATCGACTTTGTGTCGGTCAAAGGATCTGTTCCGACCGCCGTTGCGCCAACAGATCTGCTCGGCGTATGTGAGCCACCGTCCACTACCTACAAGACCGGCCGCATTCGTTATTACCGCGGGAGCATTCGAGCAGTAATCGATATTTTGGGCAATCGTCGAACCGTCAACCTTCTCAACACTGAGTCATATTTGCGAGGCGTAGTGCCGCGTGAGTCTCCTGCCGGCTGGGGTGACATAGCTGGTGGACTTGGCATGAACGCCTTACGTGCACAATCAGTTGCAGCCCGCAGTTACTCACTGTCTGAGGCCCGGTACACATATGCCAAAACATGTGACACCGAAGATTGTCAAGTGTACGGCGGAGCCGGATTACGGAACGTTGGCTCTAAAACTGCAAGCGTGATTGAAGACAAACGTACTGACCTGGCCATTGCTGACACGGCTGGATATGTAATAAAGGATTCGCGAAACACAATCATGCGCACCGAATTCACATCGTCAAATGGTGGGCGAACAGCAGGCGGGCAATTCCCCGCCCAAATCGACAATGGCGATATCGCAGCCGATGCTGCACTGCAATCATGGTCTCGACTTTTGTCGGCTAGTGACGTACAAAAAGCATTCCCTTCAATTGGTGTTTTCACCTCAATGACTACATCACATGACGGACTTGGTGGAGACTGGAACGGCTACACCACTTCAGTAGTCATCACAGGAACAGCTGGCTCGGTCACTCGCACTGGATGGCAGTTCCGAAGTGACTTCGACTTAAATTCGCCGTGGTACGGGGCGTTTCCCGTTGCAGCCGCTGATCCGGCGTCGCCTCCTGTCGGCTCAATACTGTTTGTCGGCGACTCTGTTGGTGAGAGCATTGCAACTGAATTCGCCGCAATTGTCACTCCGGCGTATCCGGTGATGAATTACCAATCATGTGCAGGGCGAGGCATGGCTGGTGCTGGCTGTCTATTCACTGTCGCTGCGCCGCAAATCAAGTCCGATGGGGTTGGTGTGGTCAATTCACTTGATGCACCCGCCATAGCGATTGTTGAATTGGGATACAACGACGACCCAGCAGCTTTTGAAGGCGAAGTGCAGCAGATGTTGGCAGCACTCATCTCGAAGGCCGTACAACGTGTGATTTTCGTAAACATGTCCACTCGTTCAACAACTCGAAATTATGCAAAATCGAACGCGGTACTCGCCGCAGCCGAGGCGAAAAATCCGAGTATCTCCATTTTTGATTGGAATGCAGCATCGTCGGCGCCGAATCAGTGGCGATGGTTCGACAACACATCGTTATGTTGTTATGTCCACTTGTCAACAACAGGACAAGCAGAGTTCGCACTGTTCTTGCGTCAACAGCTTGATGTATTACGCCCTGCAGGCTCGCTGCCAACGACAGCCGCTGTTGCGCCACTAATGCTCGGTCTCCCCCTTGCGAAAAAGAACACTGGCGCCATGGTGACAGTCGTTCAAAAGAAACTGAATCTCGCACTGAAGCTTGAGGGAAAATCACGACTCGCGATAGATGGCGCCTTTGGCTCTGGCACTGAGCGTGCAGTCAGGGCTTTTCAAACTGCCTCTGTTCTGCCTGTTTCGGGCATTGTAGATAGAGCCACATGGGATGCGTTAGGGCTTGCCGGCCGCATTGACCTAGCAGTTCTTAAAGTCGGATCCAAACACCCCGCGGTCTCGTCGTTGCAGCAAGCTCTTGCAAAAGTATTGAAAAAGAAGATTACTACAACCGGAGTATTTACTACTGCGCTTGCAAACGACGTAAAGCTATTTCAAAAACGAGTCAAGTTACCGGTCAGTGGTCGAGTTGGGCCAAGCACGTGGAAAGTGTTGACCGCAGCAGCAGCGCTTACTAGCCCTTAAAGCGATCGTTCCACGACGCATCACTCACCAAGGTGATGTATTCATCGCGATATTCACGCTTCAAACGCTTATAGGTGCGCGCAATTCGCAAGGTATAACGGAACACATCGCGCTGGATAGCCATGAATCGCTTGTAGTCACGCTCGCAAATGAAACCTTCATCGAAACGAGGATGACGATACAGAATCTTGCTGTGCCGAATGGCAAGACCCACGGCACGAACATCAATCTGCGCAACACCAACTTCGCTCGCGCGTAAAAACTTCGGGACCCACTGACCAGCACCCAAAAACGGTGACAACAGGAACCCGCCAAGGCGAATCATTTTGGGTCGTGGAGCTGTGAAACCGAGACTGAGAAGTTCTGGGGTAAGTGGCACTGCCTTTTCTTCGGTGACATGTCGAATTTCTTCATGCTTTGCTGAATGATTAATTTTCATCCATTCAGCCGGCCCAGCAAGGAAATCTTTCATTCCATGAATCATGTATTCAGCGCTTGAATAGCGGTGCGAATACGCATTGCGGAAACCAAAGCCCAAGAAGCGCCACGCAAGGTGATGCCACTTATGGTTATCAAACACCAAGGTGTCAATCAATGCAAAGTTGCGAACCTCGTAATACAAAGACGTCGGGTTGTTCTTTAGCGCAAAGTCTGCATGCCATACAGCAATGCCATTCAATGTGACCGTGTGCCTACCCGTGTGCATGAGACCAAAAGCCACATCGTCACCGCGCACGAACACAGGAAGCGGATTTTGGGGTGCAATGTGCATCGGGAATGCAGTAAACCACCACGCGGAATAAGCAATTTCTGGCTCGAGATGATCGTGCACTACTTCGTAGCGGCTACGAAGGTCTACGCCTCGACCAAGAGCGCGCAACGGATACACAGAACGGAATTCATATGCAGACCCAGCTTCGAATTGCATCCAGGGCAATTCCTCGCTCATCATCGCGCCATGAATACACAAATCCGGATCCTTGGCATAGGAGAAGAGCGAAAGAGTACGAACTATTGATTCGGGTTCAATCGAAATGTCGTCGTCCATAAAGACAACGTGCGTACTCCACCCTTCTTCACGGAAAGCTATGAGACCTCGTGCAAACCCGCCAGCACCACCCAAGTTCGGGTTTGGCAATACGCGTACGGGTGCCCCTGTGGGTAATTGTGGTTCAAGATTGCGAGCATTGTCGACGACAAGAACGTGCAGATGTCCATGCACAGACGGTTCTGATGACTCAAGTGCAACCAGGCGTTCAATTGTCTTGAGAACATACTCTTGGCGATTGAAGGTGGTGATCGAAACACCAAGGCGAACTTCACGCTCTGGTGCTTGCAACGTTGACCACGATCCAGACCGCACAACGACACCATCATCAAGTGCAGTGACCGCAACGTAGAACGACTCTGCGGCCAAGGATCGAATATTGTCGCACTGCAACGTTGTGCATTCATCAGACGACGCAATCACTGTCTCTGATGAGTTGGCATATGCAATGAGTTCCACTAAACAATGCCCCGAAATATCCATCGAGACGGCAATGTCTGAGATGTTCGTGAGGCGACTCCATCGACCAGATGCAAAGGCACCAAACGCAGTATCAAAGGTTGCGCGTCCACCTTTTGACAGAGTTAGTCCTGCCGCATCAATAACGCCATGCTGGTGCCGCACATACAAAGTGGGCTCGGAGAACCCCGGCGCCGGAATCTGAATTCGGGCAAGGAGGTGGGTATTCACCCGACTAGTTTCACAGAGGATTGACCACGAACGGTGGCATTGGGCGATTTTCACGCCGATTTGAGAGGTATAAATCTGCCACTTCAAGGGCTTCCTTGATGGTGACGTCCATGTCGAGATATCGGTATGTGCCGAGGCGTCCGACAAATGTCACACCAGTCGCCTGGTTCGCCGCTTCGATGTATTGCATCAACAGCTCTTTTTCCTTCACTTGGCGAATGGGGTAATACGCAATATCCCCATCCTGCGCAAGGCGACTGTATTCGGTATAGATAGTGCTGCCCTCGTGGGTTTCCCACGGTGCGAAATGTTTGTGTTCAGTGATACGTGTGTAGGGCACATCAACATCGCAATAGTTCATAACAGGACATCCCTGCACGTCACCGACTTCTTCAGTCTCAACAAAATCAAGCGTGCGGTAACCGAGTTTTCCAAACTGGCCAGAGAAATACTCATCAATAGGGCCAGACCAAAATACGTGTTCGGCATCAGCGAGTTCTTCTGGAGAAACCGTACGACCAAGAGAGACTTCAATAAGTGGGTGATCAAGAATTGCTTCCACTATTGGCGTGTAACCATCACGAGGAATCGCCTGATACGGATGATTGAAATAGCTGTCCTCATAAGAAAATCTCACAGGCAACCGAGCCAAAATAGAAGCTGGTAATTCCGTTGGAGACACGCCCCATTGCTTTTGGGTATACCCCTTAAAGAAGGCCTCATAGAGGTCTCTACCCACAAACTTCAGTGCCTGATCTTCAAAACTGACAGGCGTTCCAATGCTGGAATCGGCACGTTCGGTGATGAACTGTTCAGCCTCAGCAGGCGACATGGTGGTATCAAAAAATTGGTTGATGGTGTGCAAATTCACCGGCAGCGAATACACATGCCCGCCTGATGTTGCCTTCACGCGATGGTTGTACGGCATCATGTCGCCGTACTTGTTGATGTAGTCCCACACATGTTTATCGGCTGTGTGAAAAATATGGGGCCCATACACATGAACCATGACACCATTGCCGCGACGCTCGGTGTGTGCGTTTCCTGCAACATGCGAGCGCCCATCGACCACCCATGTGGCTATGCCCGCCTCTGCTAATTCACGTGCAATAACAGCGCCGGAAAATCCGGCACCGACAATAACGATGCGTGCTGTCATTCAGTAAACGCTAGTGGCTAAGCCAAGGTGCGCACAGACCATCAAGGTCACGCACTTCAATTCGGTCACGATTTTCCCAAACAACTTGGTTTTGCGGGTCGGCACGAAGTTTGAACACGTGGAATGACATCTCAGTGGTGTCGATTGTAAGAATGCGTCCGATAAGTGGCTCGCCCAGGTCAAGGAGAACCTTGATGGTTTCAAGAGCCTGAATAGAACCAATAATTCCAGGCAGTACGCCAAGAACACCAGCTTCAGCACAGGAGGGTGCGAATTCTGCTGGAGGCGGTTCAGGAACCATGTCGCGATAGGTGGGCCCACGTAACGGGTGAAACACTGACACCATTCCTTCAAAACGAAAGATGCTTCCATGAACAACTGGTATTCCAAGTTTCACGCTGGCGTCATTCAACAAATAGCGGCTTGGGAAATTGTCTGCGCCATCGACCACGATGTCATATTCGCTCATGATTTCCATGATGTTTTCTGCACTCAAACGTAAGTCATAGGTCTTGACAGTGACATCTGGGTTCAGTTTTTCAAGTGTCTGACGCGCTGAATCAACCTTGCGTTGACCAATGCGATCCATGTTGTGCAAAATCTGTCGTTGCAAGTTCGATGCATCAACATCATCCATGTCAACAATGCCGAGCGTGCCAATTCCAGCTGCGGCCAGATACAAGGCGGCAGGTGATCCGAGACCACCAGCACCAAGCATTAGCACTTTCGCACCCAACAGTTTGGCTTGACCTTCAATGCCCACTTCGGGCAACAACAAATGGCGCTTATAACGATTGCGCTGATCAGCAGTCAGCGTGACTGGCTGGCTCCATGCACGGCCTTCGTCTTTCCATTTACCGAAACCACCGGCCATTGACAACACATCGCTGTACCCAAGTTCTTGCAAAGTGCGAGCGGCAAATGCACTACGCACTCCCCCCGCGCAATACACAACAATTGTCTGATCATGATCAAGGGCCCGCGACTCGATTTGGGCTTCAAGATGTCCGCGAGGAATGTGGACTGCATCTGCAAGCGCGCCTTCGTCGTATTCGTCAGGTTCACGAACGTCAAGAACTAGGACATTGCCAGCTTCAATGCGTGCCTCGGCAGTTGCTGTATCTATTTCGACGATTTGGGATTTGGCGTTAGCCAATAGGTCACGAAAGGTTGCCATAACTCAAAACCCTACCAACTAAGTCAGGAATCCAGCACCGGCGACCAAAGCCTGCAAAATAGGGCTAATACTGCCGCGCAACAACACATGCGCATAGCCGTCCATCTGGGTGGCGTCGCCATTCACGATGACCACCTTCGCACCGCTTGCTTTTGCGCGCGGCACCACCTGATTTGCCGGACCAACCGCCAACGTGGATCCAACTGCCAGCAATACATCGCACTGCTCAGCTTCACTGAATGCCCTATCAATTACCTCAGGCACGAGTGCTTGTTCAAACAGAATGACATCGCTCTTTACTATTCCTCCACAGAACTCACAGTGCGGGTCTTCTTCACCGGCAATCACGCGATCGATGAAATACTTCATTGGTTGGCGGTCATTGCATTCCCAGCACCGCCCAAATTTTATTGTGCCGTGTACTTCCACAACATTGGCCGGCTCAATTCCCGAGTCCTGATGCAACCCATCAACATTCTGCGTAATAACTGCAGACAACTTCCCTGCGTGTTGCATATGAACCAGTGCACGGTGACCATCGTTTGGTTGTGCAGTGCCATTGAAATTCCGGACACGACCCTCCCACGCAACTTTGCGCACTTCAGGGTCGTTCAGGTAATAGCTCAACGTAGAAGTCATTTCGGCCAATGGATTACGAACCCACAGACCATTCGGACCTCGAAAATCAGGGATGCCCGAATCAGTCGAGATACCAGCTCCGGTAAACACCACAATTCGTCTCGCATCTTTCAGCCATTGCGAAACCTGCTCAAGGTCCGCCGTAGAAATTTGTTCCTCATTCACTGTCCTTATTCTGCCTGATGCGCACACATAGACAAGTACCAACACGAATTCGAGGAAATATGAAACCATCCACATTGAACACAAACGGCCAACTCGAGGTTCGCCCGTGGCCTGACCCCATCATTGAGGCGAACGGCTTTGCAATTGGCGATCCGTACATAGAGATGTTCTGGCTCCCCGTCCTCGGGCCAACAGCAACGTGGCTTTTGCGGCGACTTGCGACAGGTCTTGAACATGAACCCCAGGGCTACTCCATTGACATGAACGAGTTGGCACGCTGCATCGGGGTTGCTTGCACGGAAGGGCGCCACAACCCATTTACTCGGGCCATGCAACGGTGCATCATGTTCGGAGTCAGTCACCAAGCTCCTTCTGCACTAAATAACGCTATTGCTGTTCGTGTCGTCTTGCCCCCAATTTCACAACGGCACCTCATTCGACTACCCGAACATCTTCAGAATCTCCATCGCAATTGGTCAGCAATCACGGCATAGAGTTGCGGACATGTCAACTTTCGTGCGAATACGAATTGGTGCGATCTGCATAACACTTATCGCGGCGTTATCTTCACCGACAACTGCGCATGCAACCCGCAAAACAAGCAACGTTGTGATTGTCGGCGATTCCGTGGCCAATGTCCTTCGGTGGGCACCTGAATCAATGAAGCCGCTATGGAGCAGTCAATACAACGCCCTGCTCGAAACGTGGGGATGTCAACAACTGATTGATAAGGGTTGTAGTCAATCGTCAGACCTCAGTTCATTACAAAGAATTATTAATCACCGCCGTGACAATATTGATGTCTATGTCGTTGCAACGGGCTACAACGACACTGGCCCTGCCTACTTAGCAAAAGCTATCGATGCAATCAACAGAGAAGTAAAAAAACAAGGTGCTTCGCTTATCTGGCTCACATACCAAGAAAACGCAAACGTAAAAATAAAAAGTCGTTCCTTCAATGCGGTCCTTCGCACCAAGCAAAGTAAAAACCGCATGGAAATTCTTGATTGGGACAAAATATCCCGCAAGAATAAACACTGGTTTTCCGGTGATTCAGTGCACATGAATCGGTTTGGTGGATTGCAATTAGCTCGCCACATAAAGAAAGCACTCGACGCCCATTACGGTCGTGGTGCTTCCAGCACTACTTCCACCACATCAACCACAGATCCAACTACGACCACCACAGTTGCTGAGTAATAGATTAAGTGCGTGAAACTACGCATCTTTACCGAACCACAACAGGGCGCTAGCTACGCCCAACTTCTCGCAGTCGCACAACGTGCTGAACGCCTTGGCTTCGATGCATTCTTTCGCAGCGATCATTATCAAGTGATGGGTGATCACTTTTCAGGCCTTCCCGGCCCATCTGATGCATGGATCACACTTGCCGGTATTGCTCGCGAGACGTCCACTATTCGTCTCGGAACTTTGGTGAACTCCGCTACATTTCGCAATCCAGGAGTACTTGCAATCAGCGTTGCCAATGTTGACGACATGTCGAACGGCCGAGTCGAACTTGGTCTTGGAGCGGGCTGGTACGGCGCTGAACATTCGTCGTATGGCATTGCCTTTGCACCTCTTGGTGAGCGGTTTGACATTCTCACTGAGCAACTTGCTGTGATTACCGGTTTATGGAATACGCCCCATGGCGAGCAGTTCAACTACACAGGCAAGCACTACACAATTGCAAACTCACCAGCCTTGCCAAAGCCAGTGCAGTCTCCCCCGCCAATCATCGTTGGCGGCGGTGGACCAAAGCGCACTCCTATGTTGGCAGCACGGTACGCAGCAGAATTCAACATTCCATTTTCTGGCATCGAACGATTCTCAGCACAGTGCGAACGAGTACGCGCTGCATGCACCTCTATCGGCCGTGATCCACAGAGCTTGGCGTATTCGTCCGCATTGGTTGTCTGCGTCGGGAAGAACGATGCAGACATTTCTCGCCGCGCAGCTGCAATTGGACGCGAGGTAGAAGAACTTCGCCTCAACGGCCTGTGTGGAACACCCGCAGAAGCTATTGAACGACTACAACAGTGGAATGCTGCTGGCGCACAACGTATGTATGTGCAATTTCTTGATCTGACCGATCTCGAGCACCTAGATCTTCTCGCTGAACAGGTAATGCCTTTCGTATAAACAATTACGAAAAGAGAGCTTCGGGAACTATGCCCCGGTGTGCATCAAGTAATTCGTCAACCAGTGCCCAAATTTGATCAAGGTCTAGTTCTGCTGCCGTGTGCGGGTCAAACATTGCTGCGTGGTACACATGTTCACGCTTCCCCGTCAACGCTGCTTCCACTGTTAGCGACTGAACATTGATATTCGTTTGCATCAATGCTGCAAGGTGCGGAGGTAATGCCCCAATGTGTGTGGGAGTAATTCCCGATGCGTCAACCACACACGGCACCTCCACGCAACAGTCATCAGGAAGATTGGTAATGATGCCCCTGTTTGGCACATTGCCATACACGACCCGAGACTGACCCGTTTCCATACTGTGAATAATGCCGCTGCCGTATTCCATACTTTGCACAACACGCACACGTGCTTCGGGATTTTCTAGTCGAGTACGCAAAGTTTCCCAACCTTCAATTTGGCGCTCACATCGGCGTGGGTACTCATCAAGTGGAATTCCAAACTTGTCTAACAAGTCAGAACGACCGCTCTTAATGAACCACGGCACGTACTCACTGAAGTGCTCACTTGATTCAGTCACGAAATATCCGAGGCGCTTAAACATTTCGTATCGCACCGCATCTGACAACCCATCAAACCCACCGTCGCTGCGCTCAACGTCACCACGAGTAGGCATCGGAAAGACTGTCGCCCGCTCAGCAATGCGCGGGTACAGATCAACTAAATCTTTTCCTTGGCGCTGTTGAAAATCCAAGTAAAAGGCCATGTGATTGATTCCGGCACATCGGAACTCAACCGTGTCAGCGTCAATACCTAAATCTTCAGCCAACTGATGCGCTGTGTGTTGCACACTGTGGCACAAACCAATCGTTTTGATGGTTGAAGAACGAGAAATCGCCCAACACAACATGCTCATCGGATTCACATAGTTCAACAACAGTGCGTCAGGACACAGTTCTTCCATGTCGCGACAGATATCAAGAATCACGGGAATAGTGCGAAGGCCTCGCATAATTCCGCCTACCCCTAATGTGTCAGCGATCGTTTGCTCGAGCCCGTATTTCTTCGGAATCTCAAAATCAATCACGGTCGATGGTTTGTACCCACCCACTTGAAACATAGTGATGACATAGTTCGCACCTGCCAGAGCGGCCCGTCGATCAGTAGTTGCTTCAATTGTGGCAGTTACCCCAAGGGTCTCAATTATCTTGTGACCAACAATTTCGGAAGTGCGAAGTCGTTCTTCATTAATGTCATGCAACACAATGGTGCTTGATGACAGTTCAGGGAAACTGAGAATGTCTCCCATGAGATTGCGCGCAAATACTGTGCTTCCAGCGCCTATGAATACGATGCGTGCCATGTGACCATGGTAGGCGCCTCATGATTATCTACAAAACATTTGTGGCAAGAAGGACCACGGCTACTGCCCCAATTGCCAAGCGATACCAACCAAAAACCCGCAGAGAATGCGACTCCAAGTACCCAACCATCCACTTCACCGCAATAACCGCGGTAACGAATGCAAATACAAGGCCAACAGAAGGGGCAAGAACCCCGAACTGATCTACCAATTCATTTCCATTTTTCGTTACGTCAAGTGCTGTTGCAGATGACAACGTAATGAGTCCGAGTATGAAACTGAACTCAATTGCTGCCGACATAGACAAACCCACTGCAAGTGCAGCAATAAGTGTGACCAAACTTCGACTTACTCCTGGCCATAACGCGAGACTCTGCGCACACCCAATGATGATTGCAGCTCGTATTGGCATTTCGTGAAGTGCCAAAGTTCCTTCAGTTGGTTTCCACTGCACAAGAACAACACCGCCAACTAGCCATGCGATGGTTACTGGTATCGGGCCAAACAATGCGCTCTTCATTGCATCCCCGGCGAGAAGGCCGATAACTGCAGCGGGCAAGAACGCAACGACTAACCGAATCAGAAATGCTCGCCCATCTGCATCGGCACCAACAAGACCTTTCATCGCAGACCACACACGACTGCGATACAGAAGCAAGACGGCAAGAATCGCACCGAATTGAATAGCGATCGAATACGTATCAGCTGCCGCACTTGATGATCCAGTTCCGAACCCTATGAGTTCTCCCACGACAAGTAGATGCCCAGTAGAGGACACCGGTAAAAATTCAGTGATTCCCTCAACTATCCCCAGAAGCACAGCCTGCGGGATGGACAACAAACTAGAGAACATTGTTTCCAGTCTGACACTCGACAGAACTAAAGATCAGTCAATTAGTGCCCAAAGCGAGCCAATTGAGTTACGTCCATCGATAGTGAGCGTCCCAAATTGCCTGAACCTTTTTCATTACCTGAGCATATCTGGAATCAATATCTGACTAGCAGTGTGCGCCATTACGAATTCAATGCTCGCACAACGGTCAACAATGGCGTGATATCAACGTCGGCCCCGCTGCCCTTGCCGTCATTCTCACTGTGACCAAATGGGTTATCAAGATCGCGCACCAGTAGCCACAAGTAGGCGTAGGCAAGGCTAAGAACCGAAGGCGCAATCCACGACATGATTGACGACGGAAAGCTCACAATTGCAAGAGACCCTTGCAACACCAGCACCAAAATTGACATCAATACATAACCAGATTGAACAAATGACGTATTGCGAACCACCGCAACCCTGTTCAAAACCGCATTTAATTCACCATTGAGCACCATCAAACGCCCAACATAATGTGGCGCCATTCCTACTTTTTCTAGATCAACAATTAGCGAAGGAAAATCTGACAGCGAATTCCACATCTCATCTGCTGAATTGGTTCCGACAAACCACCCTGCAATCGCATTTGCAACTTTTGAGATACGTGCATTAACCAGTGATACGTCGAGATCTTTTGCCAATAAACCAGAATGTGCTGTGGAATGAAATCCGGCAAGGGCAACAGCGACAGATGCAGGCAATTTTTCTGATTCTTTGTAGTCAGAAAGGACTCCACCGAGCATGAAACCAAGAATCAGGGTCACGCCAGTAATCACAGAACCGATTTCACCAAATGTGGCTACTTCGCCGATCTCGAACACTTCCTGCAAGAAGTATCGAAGCACCAGCACCGCAACAACGGCCGGCAAGGCCAGCACCGCCAAGCGAAAACGATTCAACAAGATCTGAAGGGTTTTAGTCTTTTGCACCTACAAAAACTAATACATCAATTGGCAGCCCCAACGGGATTCAAACCCCTGCCGCCACCTTGAGAGGGTGGTGTGGGTCCTGCCCTTCGGACAGCCAAGGCCAACTGACGATGGGGCCTGGGTTTCCGAGCTTTACTGCTTTCTTGCTCGCTGAAATTCTTGTCGGAGGACTCCACCTTGAGGAGATTTTCCATGATTCTGCGCGCTTATATTTTTCATTTGCGTGCTCGCAACTTGTCACCGGCAACTGTGAAAGCAACCGGAGAATACCTTCGGCCATTCATCGCACTACATGACCCACTCACAGCCACACGACGAGACATCGAAACATATTTGGGTGATATGTCCGAACGATGCAAACCATCAACCGTGTGGACTGCCTGGCGGCATCTCAAAGGCTTCTTCAAATGGCTTCATGCTGAAGGTGATATCACTGTCGACCCAATGATTGGAGTAACGAAACCAATTGTTCCCCCATCAGAAATCGCCGTACTCACTTCACCACAAGTTCGTTCACTACTCGCAACATGTTGTGGCAAAGATGCAGACTCACGACGTGACCACGCACTTCTCGCAATAATGCTTGACACCGGATTACGACTGTCAGAAATTGCGCGACTATCTATTGATGATGTCAGTGGAGAAGGAACACTTCGTGTTTTCGGCAAAGGCCGCAAATGGCGCACTGTTGCTCTTGGCACGACGTCCGCCACCGCACTCTCTCGCTGGACACGACTGCGCACGTCAACCTCAACTTCATTGTGGTCCGGCCGCAAAGGAGCGCTATCTACAGAAGGAATTCGCAAAGTTGTGCAACGTCGCGGACTACAAGCCGGGTTTCATCTTCACCCACACATGCTTCGTCACACCTTCGTTGACAACTGGCTGCGTAATGGCGGTGCCGAAGTTGACCTAGCTCGACTCGCAGGATGGACAACGACCCGTATGGCAGAACGCTACGCACAACACCGTGCAGATGAACGAGCAGTTACAGCACACAAGTCAGTTGCGCCATTGGATTCGCTCACTTAGCGAAAGACGCCACTGCTGCTGGTTTAGTTTGTGGTGATGGAAGTAAACGGCTACACAATCGAACCTGGAGCAAACCTGGCCGGTGCCCATCTAGCTGGTGGTAGTACATTTCTGAACGGTGCATACAAAAGGGATGTAGACCTGCGTGGTGCGAATCTGGTTAATGCAGATTTGTCAGGTGCAGACCTGGCCGGTGCAGACCTGACTGGTGCA
>CAMDVC010000015.1 GCA_945878785.1 Bifidobacterium breve
GGCGACTATGTCGAACGCAATGTTGCTTGTCTTGCTGTGAAGGGTCACATCATTCAAGTGGGTGTTATGGCAGGTAAGCCCGTTTCCTTCAATGTTGGATTGCTGTTGGGGAAGCGTGCATCAATCACAGGCACTGTGTTGAGAGCACGCCCACTGGAAGAAAAGATCGCTATTAGTCAGCGATTTGCCACGGAAATGTTGCCACTGTTTGATTCGGGCGACTTGAAGCCCGTCATTGACTCAACGTATGCGTTTGCAGACATTGCGTCGGCTCATGAGTACATGGCCACCAATGGCAATGTGGGCAAAATTGTTATTACTGTCGCCTGACAGTTTTTAGCGCTTCGCTACTGGAACGTACGGGCGCTCGTCTGAGCCGGTGTACCACTGTCGAGGACGACTGATCTTTTGTTCTTTGTCGTTGAGAAGTTCTTGCATGTGTGTGAGCCAACCAACTGTGCGGGGGATGGCGAACAACACGGTGAACATGTCAACTGGGAAACCAAGAGCTTGATATATGAGTCCTGAGTAGAAGTCGACGTTCGGGTACAACTTGCGCTTGATGAAGTACTCATCGTTCAGCGCCACTTTTTCAAGTTCAAGTGCAATTTCAAGAAGTGGGTTCTTGCCGGTGACTTCAAAGACGTCGTATGCAGCCTTCTTGATGATGGTGGCACGAGGGTCAAAGTTCTTGTAGACGCGATGGCCGAACCCCATCAGCTTGCCTTCGCCATCTTTCACACTTTCAACGAAAGCGGGAACATTCTTAATGTCACCGATCTCGGTGAGCATTCGTACGACTGCCTCATTTGCGCCACCGTGAAGTGGGCCATACAAAGCGGCAGCTGCGGCAGCTGTGGCTGTGTACGGGTCTGAGTTAGCAGAACTGACAACGCGCATTGCTGTGGTGCCGCAGTTCTGTTCGTGGTCTGCATGAAGAATGAAGAGCACATCCATTGCATGAGCAAGTACTGGGTTGACTTTGTAGTCATCGCCAATCTTGAACATCATGTTGAGGAAGTTTTCGCCGTATGACAAAGCGTTGTCTGGGGATACGAAGGGGAGACCTTGGCTAAAGCGGTAACACATTGCTGCAATGGTGGGAACTTTTGCGACCAGCCGCAGAACTTGTTTCTCGAATGAACCTTTATCGAAGATGTCCTTCGCGTCGTCATAGAAAGTTCCGAGTGCTGCTGTTGCAGAAATGAACATACCCATTGGGTGGGCGTCGTAATGGAATCCGTCAACAAAACGCTTACGCATGTTTTCGTGAATCATCGTGTGATGAGTGACATTAAGTTTCCATTTTTCAAGTTCTTGCGTTGTTGGTAATTCACCCTTGAGCAGGAGATAGGCGACTTCAAGAAATGTTGAATGTTCGGCGAGTTGTTCGATGGGGATACCGCGGTAGCGAAGGATGCCTGCGTCGCCGTCGAGATAGGTAATGGAAGAGGCACATGATGCGGTGGAAAGGTACGCGGGGTCGTACATGAAAAGGCTTGGGTCTAATTCGCGTAAAGCCGAAGAACTAAAGACTCCGCCTGTGATGGGAACCGTGACTGATTTTCCGGTCCTATCATCTGTGATGGTTATTGTGTCAGTCATGTGGGATCTCCTCGACTGTAATTTTTGCGTGCGAGGGCTTTCTCCCCCGCCGACAGGTTAGGCGAACCGACACGCTGAAGCCCACTCAAACGGGTGAACAGACAACTACAACGGGGTGTTGTCGTGCTTGCGAGAAACCAAACGTTCACGTTTGTCGCGGAGCATGTGAAGTGCTGCACAAATCTCCCGGCGAGTATCTGCTGGGTCAATGACGGCATCGATATAACCACGCTCAGCGGCAATGTATGGGTTTAGCAATCGGGCAGAATAATCCGCTTCGAACTCGGCCCGTTCGTCAGGGGTGGCTCGACGTTGCAAAATTGCCGCGGCTTGGCCAGCGCCCATTACTGCCAATTCTGCGCATGGCCACGCAAGGCACAAATCATTGCCCATCTCTTTTGAGTCCATCACGATGTATGCACCGCCGTAGGACTTGCGCAGAACAACACAGATGCGTGGAACGGTGGCGCGTGCGTATGCAAACACCAGTTGCGCGCCATGGCGAATCATGCCGCGCCATTCAAGGTCCTTGCCCGGATAAAAGCCAGGAGTATCGACCAATGTGAGAACGGGAATATTAAAGGCATCACAGAACGCCACAAATCGAGCAGCTTTTTGTGATGCGGGAATATCGAGTGTGCCTGCAAGAGAAATGGGCTGGTTTGCAACGATGCCAATGGGGTAGCCAGCCATATGTGCAAATGCCGTTACGACATTACTGGCCCACCATGGTTTCATTTCGAAGTAGTTGCCGTCATCAGCGATTGATTTGATGACATGTCGAACGTCGTAACTGCCTGTTGATGTGGCGGGAATGAGGTCGCCGGCTTCTGGCGTCAATCTGTCGTCTGGGTCAGATGTCGGCATCACCGGCGCTAGTTGGTCAACGCCGTTGGGAAGGTATTCGAGTAATTCCTCTAGCCACACCGTTGCTTCATCAAGGTCCACAACAACTACTGAACTCACGCCAGTGTGTCGTGCGTGGGTGCCTGCGCCGCCAAGCTCGTCAGTGCTGACATCGATGCCAGTGAACTCAACAACCATCGTGGGGCCGCTTACAAATGCGTATGCGTCCTCTGTCATCACGACAAAGTCGGATAAACCAAGAAGTAACGCCGGGCCAGAGACGGCGGGCCCAATGACAATGCTGATTGTTGGAACAACACCTGAACAATCAGCAAGAGCTTTGGCCGCGGTGCCCCAACCGTGAAGTGCTGCGATTCCTTCAACAATGTCTGCACCAGATGATTCCATCTGCACAACAAGCGGAATACCTTTTGTGCGTGCAGTGTCAGCAGCTGTGGCAATGACATATGAGGCCGCGGCACTGAGTGCACCACGATGAAGCGAGCCATCAACTGTGAGCCATACAACATGTCGGCCGGTGGATAATGCCACAACATTGGCTTGCGCGGCTCCGGGAACTTTGTGTTGTAGTTCCACCACCGCGTTCTGTGTGTTGGGCTGGCTTGTACTCACTATGTACAGACTAGACAGTGAGCGAGCTGAGGGTTCCCTTGGTGGGTTTTGCGCCGATTTCAATCGCAATTCCTGGCTGTTTCGGGCCGTGGCGGTTCACCATGTCAAATGCTCTGTCACGAACTGCGAGAGTGGCTCTGCTCGGCCGGGGGCGCGGACGCTGTACCCATCCGACAACGCGCCGGGGTAGTTCAGGTACGGGGATGCGTACAAAGTTTCCCTCTAGCCATCCGGGCACTGCACTCGCAGGAACAATTGCAGCACCGAAACCTTCAAACACCAGCGAGGCCATCAGGCGAACACCGTCAATTTCGGCTTGTGATTGTAGAGCGACTCCTTGATTAGCAGCTGCTCGATCAATGATGCGACGTTGTGCAGTACCGCGAGGGGCAAGAAGTATCGGATGCAACGACAACTCTTGCAAACTGATTGTTTTATGGGTTGCAAGCTCATGAGATTTCGGTGCAATAAGAAATAACTCTTCTGCGAACATTTCCTTGACATCAAGACTTGTATCAGTGATTGGGAGATGCACGATTGCTGCATCAATTTCACCACTTGTAAGTCGCGATATGAGCGAACTTGTTACGCCTTCAACAACTGTGGTGTGTACGCCCGGATGATGGGTTTGCAAGGATGCCAAGAGAGAGGGCATCAGCCACCTAGCAGTGGTGCCAATACTTCCGATGCGACATTCGCCAGTAGTGGAAGAACCAAGTGAATGAATGTCGGCGTCGATGTCTTCCATTTCATGCAAGATGCGGCGTGCCCGAATCGCCACCATGTCGCCCTCATCTGTCAGTACTCCAGTTGATCGGTCAATGAGAGAAGCGCCGAGTTCCTTCTCAAGGCGTCCTATGTGGGCAGAGACATTGGATTGAACGGTGTCAAGAGCCTTGGCGGCGGCGGAAAAGGTGCCATGGTCGGCAATTGCCACAAGGCTCTGTAATTGCTTGATTTCCATGGGGGAGACCTCGTTTCTGACCCTCTAGGAGCCTATCTCTCAAAACGATAGCAACTATCGTCCCGTTCAACTTGAATGATGGAGATATCTCGTGCATACTTTCACTAACAAATCGCGCCGGATTTTCCCCCCTTAGTCCGGCCGAAAGAACCCACCAAAATGATCCCCCCCGATCATGGGTTTCGGTTGAGAGGCCCCGCTTATGCGGGGTCTTTCCCATTTCTGGGCTCATGTCAGAACACAGTCGTGCTTCGCGGGCATATCCTTCGCTCGTGGCACATGCAGCTTTCTTCGATCTTGACAGAACGATTTTGTCTGGCGCTTCTGCGCATGTAGTCAGCAGGGTCCTTCGTGAAACTGGAATCGTGACTCGCACTATCCCGGGCGAATCGTTGATGTATTCAATTTTTGAAACGTTCGGAGAGAATTTGCCGTCGATGGTGCTCGGGCGTCAAGCAGTTCTTGCAATGCGTGGACATCGTCGTGATGAAGTGCGCGAAGCTGCACGAATTGCAGCACCTGATTTAGTGGCAATGGTGCAGCCATATGCGCAAAAAGTTATTGACTCACATCGTGCTGAGGGTCGCAGTGTTGTGCTCGCAACAACTACACCTCGCGATCTCATTGAACCATTTGCAGATCTCATGGGTTTTGATGCAGTCATAGCAACAACGTATGAAGTTGATAGCGACGGTGTCTACACCGGAGAACTTGACGGCACGTATGTATGGTCACGCGGTAAGCGCGATGCAGTGCGTGCGTGGTCGCAAGAAAATGACGTTGACCTATCTGGTTCATATGCATATAGCGACAGTGTGTTTGATGAACCATTGCTCGCTGCTGTCGGGTTTCCGCATTGTGTGAACCCTGATTGGCGCCTTCGCCTCATGGCCGCCGCACGTCGCTGGCCAGTAATGCACCTTGACGTGCCACACGGCGTGGCAAAGGTGCCAGTTATCGGCCTAGAAGCCCAACAGTTACTGATGAAGTTTGCACGACCAGAAGTATTCCCGTATGCGCGTTTCACTATTACAGGTACAGAGAATATTCCGAAAGACAGCGCAGCGATTCTGTGTGGAAACCACCGCAGTTATTTTGATATAGCTGCCGTGTCGCTTGCTGTTGCAAAGACTGGCCGCGCAGTTCGTTTCTTGGGAAAGAAAGAAGTGTTTGATGCTCCGGTCATTGGTCCCATTGCAACTGCGCTTGGTGGCATTCGTGTCGAGCGAGGCACGGGAAGCGATGAGCCATTACGTGCAGCGACAGAACTGATAAATGCTGGTGATCTTGTTGCGTTAATGCCACAGGGCACTATTCCTCGCGGACATGCATTCTTTGATCCGATTCTGAAGGGCAGATGGGGTGCAGCAAAACTTGCAGCCGCCACGCGTGCGCCTGTGATTCCCATCGGTATTTGGGGAACAGAAAAAGTGTGGCCACGTAATGCCAAACTTCCGAACATTACGAATGTCACGTCGCCGCCCGAAGTAATCATCGTGGTGGGGCCACCTGTACATCTGGGCTACACGAACCCCGATGCAGACACTGCTGCAATCATGTCTGCGATTAGCGCGTTGCTTCCACCAGAGGGGCGCGAGTATTACGAACCGACAGAGGATGAACTGCGACGCTCGTATCCGTCGAACTATGCAGGTGACCCGAACGCCGAAGATGAACGGCGCCCGGGTACCGACTAATTATTTCTGCGCTGCAACTTTTGCGCGAACGATGTTTAACGCGGAACCAGCCTTGAACCACTCCACTTGCTCTGGGCTAAATGTGTGCTTTGCTTCGAACTCAACTGTTGTGCCATCGGCTTTCGTAATTGAACACTTGACTGGCTGATCTGGCACTGGTGGCAAGTTATGCACATTGATGCGGTCTGTCTCTTCAATCAGGTCATATGTCTTCGGGTCAGCGAATGTAAGCGGTACGAGGCCTTGCTTTTTCAAGTTGGTTTCATGAATTCGAGCAAATGAGCGGGCAAAAATCACAACGCCACCACGGAAGCGAGGTTCCATCGCGGCATGTTCGCGTGATGATCCTTCTCCGTAGTTCTGGTCACCAATTGCACACCACTGCACGCCGGATTCTCCGTAGTGCTTTGCGATGTCTGGGTAGCTACGGCGTGAACCATCGATGATGTCGAGACCCTCGCCCACAGCACCACCGAATGCATTGACAGCACCGATGAATAAGTTGCCAGAGATGTTCTCAAGGTGGCCACGGTATTTCAGCCACTTGCCAGCAGCAGAAATGTGGTCAGTGGTGCACTTGCCTTGTGCCTTCATCAGCACGGGAAGTCCGATGTAGTCTTTTGCGTTCCAAGCGCCGAATGGGCTCAGCAATTGCAAGCGATCACTTGTAGGGCTAACAACAACTGAGACGTCGCTTCCATCTGCTGGAGGGGCGGTGAAGGTGTCTTTACCTTCGTTGTAGCCATTTGCGGGAAGAATGTCTCCTCTTGGTGCGTCGAGTTTTACTTCTGAGCCATCAGGAGCCGTGAGGGTGTCAACTCTTGGGTCAAAGTCAAGACGGCCTGACAATGCAATTGCCATAACGGTGTCTGGGCTTGTCACGAAAGAGAGAGTGTTGGCTGAACCGTCATTGCGCTTCGGGAAGTTGCGGTTAAACGAGTTCACAATGCTGTTCGGCTTTGCATTTATGTCGGCGGCACGCTCCCATTGGCCGATGCATGGTCCGCAGGCATTAGCAAGGACTGTTGCACCAATTGCTTCAAGATCTGCAAGCAAGCCGTCGCGTTCAATAGTTGCGCGAATCTGTTCACTTCCCGGTGAGATAAGAAGTTCCACTTTCGCTTTCAGTCCCTTTGCGGCAGCTTGACGAGCAATTGAGGCTGCACGAGTGATGTCTTCGTATGACGAGTTAGTGCATGAACCAATAAGTGTTGCTGATACATCAAGCGGCCAATTGTTCTCGCGAGCAGCATTACCGACGCCGTTTGCACCAATTTTGTGTGCACGGTCAGGGGAGTGAGGGCCGTTGATAAGTGGTGTCAATGCATCGAGATTGATCTCAACAACTTGGTCGTATTGTGCACCATCGTCTGGACGAAGATCAGAGGCAACCTTGTCTGCAGCAGTTGCAATGTCTGCACGGCCGGTTGCTGACAAATATGCCGACATGTTCGCGTCATATCCGAAGACTGAACATGTAGCACCAATCTCGGCACCCATGTTGCAGATAGTTGCTTTCCCTGTTGCAGAAATGCTGTCTGCACCGTCACCGAAGTATTCAACAATTGCGCCAGTTCCACCTTCAACAGTGAGCAAGCGAGCAACTTCCAGGATTACATCTTTCGGGCTTGACCAACCAGACAATGTTCCGGTGAGTTTGATGCCGATGACTTTTGGCCAGCGAACATTGAATGGGAAGCCGGTCATTACGTCAACTGCGTCTGCGCCACCAACACCAATAGCAACCATTCCGAGTCCACCAGCGTTTGGTGTGTGGCTGTCTGTACCAATCATCATTCCGCCTGGGAATGCGTAATGCTCAAGAACAACTTGGTGGATGATTCCGCTACCTGGACCCCAGAAACCAACTCCGTACTTTGCGCTCACTGAACGCAAAAAGTCATAGACCTCGCGGTTCACGTCGTTTGCATCGCGAAGGTCGAGCTTTGCGCCAGTCTTTGCGAGAATTAGGTGATCGCAATGCACTGTTGACGGCACAAGTGTTTGTGGCAAACCAGCAGTCATGAATTGCAGCAACGCCATCTGTGCTGTTGCGTCTTGCATTGCAACACGGTCTGGGTTGAAGTCTGCATAGCTGCGACCGCGTTCCATTTCTTGCGTCTGTGGATCAACAAGGTGGTTGATCAGAATCTTTTCGGCCAAAGTCAGTGGTCGACCAAGGCGTTCGCGCCCAAGGGCTGCGTTGGCGGGAAGCGTTGCGTACACCGCGTTCACGAGAGAGATAGGAGTGCCGGCTGAAACAGTCATAGGGGGCCTTTCACAGGGCAAGAAATATGTACTTGCGTTTTGTCTTGATGTATACAACTATAATACAAGTGCGCACCATTCGCTATCACCAAATCGCTGAAGAGCTCAAAGGCCGAGTGATGTCTGGTGCCTACGCCGCAGGTCGGTTGCTGCCGAGTGAATCTGACATGTCGGCAGAGTTTTCCGTCAGCCGTGTCACCATTCGAAAAGCACTGGAAGTGTTGCGAGAGGTTGGACTCGTGGATGCCCGGCAAGGTTTCGGCTGGTTCGTTGCTGGTGAGACAGTGCGCCAACCACTTGCGCGCCTCGCAACTATTGAAGATCAGATGCGGGCATCGGGCATGACTCCACAGCGCCAAGTTTTGGAATTTGCTTTTGAAAAAGCGCCGACAGATGTGGCGAAGGCTCTAGGGACATCACAGGTATTGCGTGTTCGCCGTATCAATCTTGCTGATGGTGAACCATTTGCAATTGTCACGGTGTGGTGTGCGGCTGAACTTGGTCAACATTTGTCTCGTGCCGATGTAGAACGTTCGCCGTTTTATGAACTGCTCGATATTCCTTTTGCGGGTGCAACTCAAACAATTGGTGCAGATGCTGCAACACAAGATGAAGCAGCACTTCTTAAAGTTCCGGTTGGTTCACCTGTTTTGCGTTGTCAACGAACCACTCAAAGCGTCGAAGGAAAGACCGTGCTCGTATCGCGACACGTGTTTCCGGCTCACCGCACAGAATTTGTTGTTGACTTGCCGTTTGTAGAGCAGTCAATTGCTCCAAGCGGATTACGCCTCGTCGATTAGGCGATTACCACTTGTCCCAGTGAAGAACCTTGCTGAGTGGTTCGCGGACGGCAGGCTTGAAATCTGTACCGATTGTGTACGCGATAGGGAAGAGTCCACCTTGTGTGACTTTGTCGTAAGGAATTCCGAGAAGGTCTGCTGCTTCTTTCTCTCCTTCGTTCATGAGATGAATCGTGGTCCATGCTGAACCCATGGCACGTTCGCGTAATGCAAGCATGAAGCTCCATACAGCAGGAAGCAATGAGCCCCATGCGCCTGCGCCAGCAAATGCCGGCAGATTGTCGAGACGACCATCGATGCACGGAATCATCATCATTGGAGCCTTCTCGAAGTTGTCTGTGAGGTAACCAGCAGAGTCACGCACAAGTGATTGACGTTCGCCACGTGTATCGCCTTCCTTGTACTCGCGACCAGGCATGCTTGCGTAGAGAGCGAAGTTCTTGCGGTAGATATCAGCGAGTGCCTGCTTCTTTGCAGCATCTTCAATGACGATCCAATGCCAACCTTGGCTGTTTGAACCGGTTGGGGCCTGGAGGGCTATCTCAAGGCACTCTTCAACAATGGCCCGTTCGACTGGCTTGTCGAAGTCGAGGCGCTTGCGCACGCTGCGGGTTGTTTTGAGGACTTCATCGGCTGAAAGGTTTAAATGCATAAGGGCAGTCTGCCACGCGCCGAATAACAAATCACGAGCCGAGTCGTGCCAAACTTGCTTCATGAGCGACAGAGTCACAATCTCCATATCCGACGGCATTGCCGACGTCCGGTTCAACCGTGCTGATAAGCGCAACGCCCTTGATGGCGAGCAGTTTCAGGCCATCGTTGATGCGGGTGAGTCACTAAAGACCAACAAGAAGATTCGTGTTGTTGTGTTGTCCGGAGAGGGTGCCTCGTTTTGTGCAGGCCTTGACCTTGCCTCGATGGGCGCTATGGGCGGAGGCGGCGATCGCGATTCGTCAGAGAAGCAACCATCAGCGTCTGACATGGAAGATGGCCGCATTACGCACCTTGGTCAGCAATCTGCATGGGTATGGCAAGAAGTGCCCGTGCCAGTTATTGCTGCAGTGCATGGACACGCTCTTGGTGGCGGTTGTCAAATTGCACTTGGTGCAGACATGCGGTTCGCTCATCCGGATACAAAGTTCAGTGTGCGCGAAACATATTGGGGTTTAGTGCCTGATATGGCGGGCACGGTGTTGTTACAGGGTCTTGTTCGTCCAGACATCATGAAAGACATCGTGATGTCTGCTCGCATCTTTGATGGTCGTGAAGCACTTGAAATTGGTGTTGTCACTCGTTTGTCTGAGACTCCTCGCGAAGATGCCTTTGCCTATGCGGCAGAAATCTGCAAGCGCAGCCCAGACGCAGTGCGCGGAGCAAAGGAATTGCTCAATCGCATGACCCTTGATTTCGCCGCTACTCAGTTCGCAGCAGAGCGCCGCATCATTGGCAGCCTCGTTGGTGGCCATAATCAGCGTGAATCAGTGATGAGCGACTTCGAAAAGCGCGCTCCTTCCTACATCGACGCCAAGTAGGTCCAAAATCACACGGTGAGGGGCCGCCGGGCTCGGTAGTCTTGTACTTGCTCGGGCCAGCGTTGTCTCGGGAGAACACATTTTGATTCTCCGCCGTGCTTGCACGGATCCTGTAAGGACATAACGCTTATGAACCCAGACCTCCCGCTTGCCCACGGCCTGTATGACCCACGTTTCGAACACGACGCATGTGGTGTTTCATTTGTGGCAAATATCAAAGGTGTGCGCAGTCGCGAGATTGTGACGCTCGGTATCACTGCGTTGTGCAACATGGAGCACCGCGGTGCAACAGGTGCAGAAGCAGACACTGGCGACGGTGCCGGAATATTGATTCAAGTTCCTGATGCGTTCTTGCGTGCAGTAGTTGATTTTTCACTTCCCGTAGCTGGCGCTTATGCAGCCGGTTTGGTTTTCTTGCCTGCTGAACCCACGCGTGCCGCAACAGCTGTTGCCACAGTTGAAAAAATCATGACTGAAGAAGGCTTGCGTCCGTTGGGTTGGCGTGACGTTCCGATAAACCCTGATTGCCTAGGTGCATCTGCTCGCGCGATGATGCCAATCATTCGTCAGTTTTTCGTAGACGACCCAGCTGGAGCACAAGGTATTGATCTTGACCGCAAGATCTTCGTTCCTCGCAAGCGCATCGAATCCGCACTAGTCGGTGACATGCGCACGTATTTCTCATCATTGTCATCGCGCACATTGGTGTACAAGGGCATGTTCACGACTCCTCAACTTGGAGATTTTTTCCCTGACTTGTGGGATGAGCGCATGGAATCGTGCCTCGCGATGGTGCACAGTCGTTTCTCAACAAACACTTTCCCGTCGTGGCCACTTGCTCATCCGTATCGCTACATCGCCCACAACGGCGAAATCAACACAGTGCAAGGCAACCGCAACTGGATGGCAACGCGCGAAGCACTGCTAGATAGCGACATGATTCCGGGGCTTGAGCGTGCTTTCCCAATTTGCTCGCCAAACATGAGCGACTCTGCAAGCTTCGACGAGGTGCTTGAACTGTTACATCTGTCAGGCCGCTCATTGCCTCATTCATTGTTGATGATGATTCCTGAGGCGTGGGAAAACAACACCAGCATGGACCCGGCACGTCGTGCCTTTTATCGCTTCCATTCTTCATTGATGGAACCATGGGATGGTCCAGCTGACGTCGCATTCACAGACGGCACATTGATTGGTGCTGTTCTCGACCGCAACGGATTGCGTCCAGGTCGTTATTGGGTTACAAGCGACGACCTTGTTGTTCTTGCATCTGAAGCTGGCGTTCTAGACATTGAACCATCGCGGGTCATTCGCAAGGGCCGTTTGCAGCCAGGGAAAATGTTCCTCGTTGATACGTCACTTGGTCGCATTGTTGATGACGAAGAGATCAAAGTTGATTTGGCAGCACAGCATCCCTATGAGCAGTGGTTAACGGAAGGTCTCACCGAATTGTCGTCGTTACCTGCCCGTGAACATGTGGTCTACAGCAATGACAGCGTGATGCGCCGTCAACAAATGTTTGGATACACAGAAGAAGAACTCAAGGTCATTCTCGGTCCGACCGCACGAACTGCGACTGAGCCACTTGGTTCCATGGGAACAGATACCCCGATAGCTGTTTTGTCAGATCGTTCGCGCTTGTTGTTTGATTACTTCCAGCAGTTATTTGCGCAAGTCACTAACCCGCCACTTGACGCAATTCGTGAAGAGGTGGTGACAGCTATTGGCACCAGCGTTGGGCCGGAAGCAAACCTGTTGGTCCCTGGGCCTGAGAGTTGCCGCCAACTTGTTTTGCCATTCCCCATTATTGACAACGATGACCTGGCAAAAATCATTCACATCAATGATGACAACACGCACCCACATCTTGCTGCGGTAGTGATCAGTGGCCTGTACCGCGTGGCCGATGGTGGTGCTGGCTTGCGGTCCGCGCTTGACGATGTACGTGCAGAAGTAACTGAAGCAATCATTAATGGTGCGCGCATCATTGTGTTGTCAGATCGCAACTCAGATGAAGTGTTTGCGCCAATTCCATCATTGTTGCTGACAAGCGCAGTTCATCACCACCTCATTCGTGAGAAGCGCCGTACGCAAGTAGGAATGGTCGTGGAATGCGGCGACGCACGTGAAGTGCACCATATGGCGTTGTTGGTGGGCTTTGGTGCCGGTGCAATTAACCCATACCTTGCCTTTGAGACCGTTGAAAATATTATTTCCAACGACATGTACTTACTCGGCTCAATGGATCCGTTGAAGGCCGTGAAGAATTACATCAAGGCGTCTGGCAAGGGCATTCTGAAGGTCATGTCAAAGATGGGTGTTTCAACTGTTGCCTCTTACACAGGTGCTCAGATTTTCGAAGCAATTGGTTTGTCTACTGAATTGGTAAACGAATTCTTTACAGGAACCGTGTCGCGTTTAGGTGGCATTGGTCTTGACGAGATTGCTGCAGAGGTTGCTACTCGTCACGCCTTGGCGCACCCAACACGCCCAGATCTTCGTGCGCATCGTCGTATTGAATTGGGTGGTGAGTATCAGTGGCGCCGTGAAGGTGAATATCACCTTTTTAATCCAGAGACCGTGTACCGCTTGCAGCACGCCACACGTGCAGGTCGTTACGACGTGTTCAAGCAATACTCACGTGACGTTGATGACCAGTCGGAACGCCTTGCAACATTGCGCGGATTGTTTCACCTGCGCACGGGTGACCGTCCGTCAATCTCTATCGATGAAGTAGAGCCAGTGTCAGAAATTGTGAAGCGATTCTCGACTGGTGCAATGAGTTACGGCTCAATTTCTGCTGAGGCCCACGAAAACCTTGCTATTGCAATGAACCGTTTGGGTGCAAAGAGCAACACCGGTGAAGGTGGAGAAGACCCAGAGCGGTTTATTCCTTTGGCTAATGGCGACTCAAAGCGTTCATCAATTAAGCAAGTCGCTTCTGGTCGCTTCGGTGTGACTAGCGAATACTTGGTGAATGCCGATGACTTGCAGATCAAAATGGCACAGGGCGCAAAGCCTGGTGAAGGTGGACAGTTGCCTGGCTACAAGGTGAACCCGGCGGTTGCAAAGACGCGTCACTCGACTCCTGGGGTTGGACTGATTAGTCCGCCTCCTCACCATGACATTTATTCCATTGAAGACTTGAAGCAACTGATTCATGACTTGAAGAACGCGAACCCATTGGCACGCGTTCATGTGAAGTTGGTTGCCGAAGTTGGAATTGGCACAGTTGCTGCTGGCGTCAGTAAAGCAAAAGCAGACGTTGTGCTGATCTCTGGTCATGACGGGGGTACAGGTGCATCACCATTGACTTCGCTGAAGCATGCAGGAGCCCCATGGGAACTTGGACTTGCAGAAGCACAACAGACACTGATGTTGAACGGGCTTCGGGACCGAATTGTGGTGCAGGCAGACGGACAAATGAAAACTGGTCGCGATGTCATCATTGCAACACTGCTCGGCGCAGAAGAGTTCGGTTTCGCTACAGCCCCACTAGTGGTGAGCGGTTGCATCATGATGCGCGCGTGCCATTTGGACACCTGTCCTGTTGGAATCGCAACACAGAACCCTGAATTGCGCAAGCGGTTTAATGGCCAGCCCGAATTTGTCATTAACTTCTTTGAATACATTGCAGAAGAAGTTCGAGAGTATTTGGCTGAACTTGGTTTCCGTACCTTGAAGGAAGCTGTTGGTCACGTTGAGTTGATTGACGCTGAGAAAGCAGTGAATCATTGGAAGGCACAGGGTCTTGACATTTCTCCGATGCTCATGGTTCCACAGAATCCATATTCGTCAACTCCATACATGTCTGTTGCACAAGATCACGGTTTGGCAGATGCTCTTGATAATCAATTGATTGCCTTGTCAAAAGCTGCACTGGCTGATGCAACCCCGGTTTCTATTTCTTTGCCGATTCGTAACGTCAACCGAACTGTCGGAACAATGCTCGGTTATGAGATAACTAAGAAGTGGGGAGGCGAGGGTCTGCCAGACGGCACCATCACCATCAACTTCACCGGTTCTGCAGGTCAGAGCTTTGGTGCGTTCTTGCCGTCAGGCGTTGACATGCGTCTCGAAGGCGACAGCAATGACTATTTAGGTAAGGGATTATCCGGCGGTCGCATTGTGTTGCACCCGCCTCATGATTCTCCATTCGTGGCTGAAGACAACGTGATTGCGGGCAACGTCATTGGTTACGGCGCAACTGGCGGCGAAATCTTTATTCGCGGCATGGTGGGCGAGCGCTTCTGTGTTCGTAACTCAGGCGCAACTGCAGTTGTTGAAGGTGTCGGCGACCATGGTTGTGAATACATGACAGGTGGCAACGTTGTGGTTCTCGGCGCAACGGGGCGCAACTTCGCGGCCGGAATGTCGGGTGGTATCGCGTATGTCTATGACCCAATGAATGAGTTCTCTAGCAAAGTGAACTATGAAATGGTGGAGCTTGAGACCGTTGCAGGCATTGATGCTGAATGGTTGCGTACAACAATTGCGCGTCACCTGGAATTCACCGGATCAGCTGTAGCGCGGCGAGTCTTGAATGATTTTGACACTGAAGTCACACATTTCCGCAAGGTGATGCCGCGCGACTACAAACTGGTTCTCTCTGTTATGGCTTCGGCGAAGGCTGATGGTTTAACGGAACAAGAAACGTCCGATCGAGTAATGGAGGCTGCCCGTGGGTGAGACAACAGGATTTCTGAAGTGGGGTCGCAGTGGACCAACACGTCGACCAGTCGAACTTCGTTTGAAGGACTGGAAAGAGGTCTACGAACCTTTTGATGCCGAGATTCTCAAGAGCCAAGCTGGTCGTTGTATGGACTGCGGTATTCCGTTTTGCAATAACGGATGTCCGCTTGGCAACCTCATTCCTGACTGGAACGACTTGGTGTATCGCGAACATTGGCACGAAGCCATTGAGCGCCTACACGCAACAAACAACTTTCCAGAATTCACAGGTCGTCTGTGCCCGGCTCCGTGTGAATCAGCGTGTGTGCTTGGTATCAACCAAGACCCGGTGAACATCAAACAAGTTGAAGTCACGATTATTGATCGGGCATGGGCTGAAGGATGGGTTACTCCACAGATTCCTTCGTTGCAGACAGGAAAGCGCATTGCCGTTATCGGTAGTGGCCCTGCGGGGCTTGCTACTGCTCAACAGCTGACTCGTGCCGGACATTCTGTTGTTGTTCTTGAACGTGCTGACCGCATTGGCGGCCTATTGCGCTACGGAATTCCCGAGTTCAAGATGGAAAAGAGTCACCTTGATCGCCGCCTCGAGCAGATGCGCGAAGAAGGAACTGAGTTCCGTACAAATGCTGACGTTGGCGGCTCTGTTGATATGGAAATCCTTCGTGCATCGCACGACGCGATTGTTCTTGCCTGTGGCGCGACATCATGGCGTGATCTTCCGATTCCTGGCCGTGATCTTCACGGTGTGTACCAGGCAATGGAGTACCTACCAATGGCAAACATGGTGCAAGAGGGCGATGATGTGTCGCATCAAATAGATGCCAAGGGAAAGAACGTCGTCATTATTGGCGGCGGGGACACAGGTGCTGACTGTTTAGGAACAGCATTGCGTCAAGGCGCCACGCAGGTTATTCAACTTGAGATCATGGCTCGCCCTCCAGAGACTCGCTCTGCTGCTAACCCATGGCCACAGTACAACTTGATCTATCGCACATCTTCAGCACATGAAGAAGGCGGCGAGCGGATTTTCAGCGTTAACACCGAACGGTTTGTTGATGACGGAAACGGAAATGTGCGCGCACTCTTAATCCACGAAGTGGAAATGATTGATGGTCGATTCGTAAAGAAAGAAGGAAGCGATTCAGAGATTCCTGCTGACCTTGTGTTTCTTGCAATGGGCTTTGTTGGTCCTGAGAAGGGTTCATGGCTTGGTCAGTTGGGTGTCAACCTTGATGAACGAGGCAATATCGCCCGTGATAACGAATACCAGACAAACGTTCCGGGCATATTTGTGGCGGGCGACATGGGTCGTGGCCAAAGCCTCATCGTGTGGGCTATTGCTGAAGGCCGTGCATGTGCTGCTGGCGTTGATACCTATCTCATGGGTGAAACGTCGTTACCGTCGCCAATCCTTCCCACCGAGCGACCCTTGATGTGATGCTGGCGGTGGCGAAGCGTCACCCTTTGGTCCCTCTCAGGCTCTACTGTTAGTACCTGTGTTAGGTAGCCGCGTGTTTTCGAAATCGAAGTCCACTTCGTTTGTTCTGGCCCTAGTCATGATTTCTGGATTCGGTTTTTCGTCATGTGGGGGAGACACATTGGGTGTTGCCACCACTGTTGTGAACGTAACGCCGACCAACTTTGCAACTATTCCTCCGGTTGCAAGCACATTGCCAGGCATCACAACTACGTTGCCTTCTAATGCTGTGGGTACCGAAACGGTATACACGGTGGTTGCGGGCGATTCGCCACTTGCAGTAGCTAATAGGTTCGGGATTTCGCTCACAACACTGTTGGCGTACAACGCAATGGTTAGTCCGGCTCAGTTTCCCTACCCTGGTCAAACATTACGGATACCGCCGCAAGCAGTATTGGCGCCTGTTGATCCCAATGCCACACCGGCAAATCCGACTACACCAGGAGCTACAAATGCACCAGCTGCGCCAGTCGGCCCTGGTTGCGGTACTCGGCCTGCTGGTACGTACACCATTGCTGCGAACGACTCGTTTTACAAAATTCAGAAAAATTTCTGCGTGTCGCTCGGTTCGTTATTGACTGCGAATAATTGGCCGGATAGCAGTCAATTGTTATTACCCGGTCAAGTAATCAACATTCCTGCCGCTGGCAGTTAGCGCGTCGTGTTGCGCTTGCGTCGACCGTGACGTTCTAGTGCGTGAACAATCAGTTCGTCGATGAGATCGGAGTAGGTCAGACCTGAGGCCGCCCACAACTTCGGGTACATCGATATTGGTGTGAAGCCAGGAATCGTGTTTATTTCGTTACAGAGAAAACCACGACCGTTTTCTTCAAAGAAGAAATCAACTCGTGCCATTCCCTCACAATGCAATGCTTCGTAGGCTGCGATTGCTAACGCACGAACATCATCAGATTGTTCGGATGTAAGTCGCGCGGGAATATTCAGAGTGGCAGCATCGGTGACGTACTTGTCTTCGTAGTCGTAGAAGTCATTGCCAGGAGTTATTTCACCGGCAACTGAAGCACGCGGAGTGCGATTACCGATAACTGCAACTTCAATTTCTCTTCCGACTATTGCTTCTTCACACACAATCCACTGGTCATAGGAAGCAGCGAGCTGTATCGCTGCGCCAAGTTCATCCAGGTCATGTGCTTTAGAAACACCAACGGAAGAGCCCATGTTGGCTGGCTTCACAAACATCGGAAAGCCAAGAGATAGAACAACGTCGTTCAGGGAGTCAGTCGTCACCGCGTCCTCTCGCAATGTGGCATGTCGTGCTTGTGGAATTCCCGCGTGTGCAAAAAGAGACTTCGAGACACCTTTATCCATTGCAACTGCGCTCGCTAAGACCGCGCTACCGACATAGGGAAGATCGAGCATTTCTAATAGGCCCTGGATTGTTCCATCTTCGCCAAGAGGACCATGAAGCAGTGGCATCACAACAATGGGGCCAGATTCGGCCAACAGGGAAACAACTGTTGATGTAGTCACTGCTCCTGCAGCAATCAGATGTGTTGGTACCGATGCTGGGTCAACACCACCGTGAGGTAGTTCGGCCATATCAGGCAGGTGCCATCTTCCGTCGCGGGCAATACCAACAGGCACTGTGCGATAGGTGTCGGGGTTCGCTGCGCGAAGGACATGAGCGGCAGTCACACAACTCACGTCATGTTCTGCAGATTGCCCACCAAAAATAACCACAAGGGTGGTGCGCCGGTCGGTGGTGTCCATCGGTAAGACGGTACTCGCCACTAGGGTCGTTCCATGCTTATCACCGCCTCTGAAGTGGCATCAGTTGCTCATGGAA
>CAMDVC010000016.1 GCA_945878785.1 Bifidobacterium breve
ACAGTGACCCCAACTCTTGCATCGGCAGGAACTGCAGACAATGTGGTGCCAGCTCTTACTACGTGTGCAGTTGATGTGCGTGTCGCAGTACCGAGTGAGAAGCCGCGAGTGGAAGCCGCATTCGCTGCATTGCGTCTGCAACACCCAGACGCGCGTCTCGTTGTTGGCGGTCAGATTGGTCGGCCACCAATGCACGAATCAGCAGCAGCCGGACTATTTCCTATTGCGACTGCAGTGGCAAACCGAATTGGCATCAGCAAGCTCAATGGCGTTGTTGTTGGCGGCGGCTCAGACGGAAACTTCACTGCTGCCGTGGGTGTTGAAACACTTGACGGTTTAGGGGCAGTCGGCGGTGGTGCGCACGGCGACACAGAACACGTGGTGGTTGTAACGATGCCGCAACGTGCAGCGTTGTTAGCTGGCTTGTGTCAGGAATTGTCTTCGATGGCCAAGAGGCCGCCGCTAGGCAAGGTGCCTGCACCGCGATAAACCTGCAACTTCGCACGGCTGTCGTCGATATCAAGATTGCGCATGGTGAGTTGACCAATACGGTCAAGCGGGCCAAACGCTGAATCTTCTACTCGTTCCATGCTGAGACGATCAGGTGCGTACGTGAGGTTCGGACTTGTTGTATCAAGAATGCTGTAGTCATCACCACGACGAAGACGCACAGTGACTTCACCAGTGATTGCAGTGCCCACCCAACGCATGAGTGGTTCACGCAACATCAACGATTGCGGATCAAACCAACGGCCTTCATACAGCAAGCGGCCAAGGCGACGACCCATGGTGCGGTAGTTCTCAAGTGTCGCTTCGTTATGAATTCCAGTAGCGAGACGTTCGTATGCAATGTGCAGCAATGCAAGGCCAGGTGATTCGTAAATTCCACGGCTCTTTGCTTCGATGATGCGGTTTTCAATCTGGTCGCTCATGCCGAGACCATGACGTCCACCAATGGCGTTGGCCTCTAAGACCAGGTCAACTTGTGACGTGAATTCTTTGCCGTTTATTGCAACGGGGAAACCTTCATGGAATCGAATTGATACAACTTCTGAGGCAATGGCAATGCTCTCATCCCAATGAGCAACACCCATGATTGGTTCGACAAGTTCCATTCCATTGTTGAGCTCTTCCAACAATTTTGCTTCGTGTGTTGCGCCCCAAATATTTGAGTCGGTTGAATACGCTTTTTCTTTTGATGCTTTGTATGGCAATTTACGAGCAGTAAGAAACTCGCTCATTTCTGTGCGGCCACCCATCTCGTCAACAAACGTGGGGTCAAGCCATGGTTTGTAGATGCGTAGTGCAGGGTTGACCATCAGGCCGTAGCGATAGAAGCGCTCGATGTCATTACCTTTGTATGTACTGCCGTCACCCCAGATGTCGACAGAGTCTTGACGCATTGCGCGAACGAGCAATGTTCCGGTTACTGCGCGACCCAATGGGGTGGTATTGAAGTATGTCTTGCCCGCTGTGGTGATGTGGAATGCACCACACTGCAATGCAATGAGACCCTCATGAACTAGTTCTTCACGACAATCAATGAGTCGAGCAATCTCTGCGCCGTACTCTTTTGCTCTGTCCGGGATACCTGAAAGGTCGGTTTCGTCTGGCTGCCCAAGGTCTGCTGTGTAGGCGCATGGGATGGCTCCCTTTTCGCGCATCCATGCGACGGCTGCTGATGTATCTAGTCCACCAGAAAATGCAATGCCGACACGTTCGCCTGCTGGGAGGGTGGTAAGTACCTTTGACATTGACTTAACGGTACTGGCGCATGACCATGACTACAGCGATGGATTCCATCAAGGCAGCGACGCCAATGACCACAACAGCAATTGAGATGGCTGGGTTTGATGCAATTTCTGCGATTCCCGTAGCAATCAGCGCTAGCGAGCAGACCCAGCTAGCGGTTGTCATGTGGCGAGGAGAGCGCAATGTGGCCACCAGAGGGACAAGAACGATTGCGAGGGGAATCGTGATGAAGAACGGCGATGCAGGCGTAGAGGATGGCCCCAGCCACCAAATGGGACGCCCAATGGTGCGGCTAGATATTGCGACTGCGAGCAGCGCTGCAAATACGCCAGCCCATGTGATGGTCGAGACCGTTCGCCATCCGTCGCTCGGAAGCACCTCGATCGGCGTAGGGGGAGAGGCGAAATCCATACATGCCACCGTACCTAGCCAGCCCCTGTGGGATGTGGCACCCACCGTTAGCCTTCATGCGTATGGAAAAGTCGCCATTCAGTAAATTGTCGATCTTTTTTCCCATGTGGAATGAAGAGTCGTATATCGAACGTGCAATTGATGCAGCGCGTGAAGAGTGTGAAGACCTCATGGCACAAGGCGATATTGCTGATTACGAAATGATTGTTATTGACGATGCATCAACAGACGGCACACTCGAAATCGCACAACGTTTGGCTTCACAAGATTCACGAGTGAAGGTTGTACACCACCCTGAGAACCGCAAGCTTGGTGGTTCTATGAAGTCTGGGTATGCGGCAGCTTCTGGTGACTTGGTTCTGTACACCGATGCTGACTTGCCGTTTGATATGCACGATGTTCATAAGGCAATGCGACTACTTCGCTATTACAACGCAGATGTAGTTAGTGCATACAGGTTTGATCGCACCGGAGAAGGCTATGTACGCACGGTGTATTCGTTCTTCTACAACATCATGGTTCGTGTGCTTTTTGGAATTCGTATGCGCGATATCAACTTTGCCTTCAAGTTGTGCCGTACTCGTATTTTTGATCATGTTGAATTGAAGAGCGAAGGGTCCTTCATTGACGCCGAACTAGTGGTAAAGGCTCAGAAGTTCGGGTATTCAGTCATTCAATTCGGGGTCGACTATTTCCCTCGTACTCGCGGGGTTTCGACATTGTCATCTCCTTCCGTAATCTTGAAGATTTTGAAGGAAGCACGCCAACTTCGTCGTGAAATTCGAGGCATTTCGCCCGTTGTTTAGGCTGAAGGCTCACCAGCCTCTCACGTTGGTAGCGTTTCGGTGCTGTGTCTGAACCCCTTGAACCCGAAACTGCGTTGCCTGTTCACCAATCCTGGTGGGTGAGATGGCGTCAAGCAATCATTACGTCGGTTCTCTTTGTGATTGTCGGTACTGGGGTAGCGGTTGCGAACAATAATCAGAGCGCTACAACTACTACAACAACAGTGGTGACTACGCCGGGGTTCTGTCCGTCAGATGCGCCCATCACTTGTTACACATTGTCTCGCACAATCAAGGATGGCATGAAAGGCGAAGATGTTCGCCGTTTGCAACAGCGCCTGAAAGATCTCAATTTTGACCCGGGACGCATTGATGGCATATACGGCGGCGACACGATGATGGCGGTGTGGGCCTTTCAGGCACTTGTGCAAAAAATGACCCGTGACACGATTGTTGATTTTGTAACCCCCGTTCTGTGGGAGTCAATGCGTGGAAATGTAACCATTACTCCGCGTCGTCAACCTGGGTCACCAAATCATGTTGAGGTGTATCTGCCAGAGCAGGTAATGGCGGTGTTCAAGGGGCAACAACTTCTGCTCGTATCCCACATCTCTACTGGTACCAACGAGAAGTGGTGCGAAGAGGTAACAATCGACCCAGGCGAAGACGGCAACAAAGGAGCAGAGCCCATCAAGACAGGTGTGTGCGGAGAAGCAATTACACCAGGCGGTATTTACTACTTCTATAACCGCAAACTCGGACTACGCGAAAGCAAGCTAGGCACCATGTGGAATCCGGTGTATTTCAACTTCGGCATTGCAATCCACGGCGCCATGATGGTGCCGAAAGAACCCGCGTCACATGGCTGCGTGCGCATTCCCATCTTTGTGTCGAATTACTTCCCTGCGTTAGTGCAATACAACGACCGTGTGTATGTGTTTGATGGTGTGAAAGAACCAGAAGACTACGGATCCGTAGCTCCACCGTGGGACAAGAAGGATCCGAACTACACCACTACGACATCGACTTCCACGACAACGTCAACTGTGCCTTTGGCGACAAGCACGACGGTTGCGCCAAAGTCAACAGTGCCGAAAACTACCGTCGCGCCTCCCGTAGTCACGACTACGGTTGTTCCTTCTTAGCTAGCAATTGCAACGGTGACGGTGCACTGAAAGACATCGGCAAGAAGATCTGTTCGCTGTTGCGTGGCGTATAGGTTCAAGTCAAGGTCTGTATTTTTCTCGCCATGAAGAGTAATTTGCAATGATTTGTTATTCTGACTGACAGACACTGACGTTGTTCTTCCATCATGTGTGCGGTCTAGTCCGATTGCAATCCGCAACATTGCCGACAACATACGAACTGAATGTTGGTCTGCTTCAGATAATGCAGCAAACGCAGGATGTTGAAGTTTCGGTTCGCTCTTTCTGTGGTATCGCGCTATTTGAGCTATCAACTCAATTTCGTGGTCAGTGAAACCTACTAACTCGGCAT
Organism: Bifidobacterium breve; assembly: GCA_945878785.1. Lineage (GTDB taxonomy): Bacteria > Actinomycetota > Acidimicrobiia > Acidimicrobiales > Ilumatobacteraceae > UBA2093. Next base: position 4,446 of record CAMDVC010000016.1, read on the forward strand.
TACGAACGATGTAATAGGTATGCAGGTGGTGACGTGCGTGCGACACGACAAGGCCGACATTGGCGAGTACAGCTGCAGCTTCTAAGTACAAACGATGATGTGGGTCTAGTTCATATGAATGAGCTAGCTCATCAAAAAGCATGCACGACAAGCGGGAAACGGTGAGACTGTGGGAAGGGTCGTCGTCACACCGCTCAGCTAACTTGCGGGCACTCTGAATGGCCACATTGTGTAGGTCATTGTTGACATCAGGGTCTAGCCGTTGCGCGGCATCAAGTAGCACTCCTTCTCGCAGGGCATAGTCGCAATACATGAATGAAGTGATGGCGAATGACTCTGCCAAGGTGTCGAGAATAAGTGCACCAGCCAGAATGATGTCGACTCGATCAGCCTCAAGACCTTCCAATTGTGATCGCTCAACAAGCGTGGACATAGAAATCTTTCTGGTGACCTGATGGAGCTCGTCGGCAGTAAAGCGAACGCCGTTCATTGATCGAGGCATTTCGTCGTGTGTCAACATCCAGCACATTCGAGCGATTGTCTCGCCGGTACCTGATGAAACAATTGCAACTTCGTGACCAAGCTTGGTTACTTCTCGCTTTACGGGTTCAACCGTTGATGCAATAAATTTGGAACATGAAGGAACTGAGGCGGGGTGCGTTGAACCATTTGGAAAGAAGCGATTGGATAATCGCACGGCACCGATTTTGAAGCTACGAACGAATAGCTCTTCCGTATGGTCAAAAATTACAACTTCTGTTGATCCGCCGCCGATATCAATAAGTAGCGAGCGTTTGTCGGACAAGGGGAGGGCCTGCAAAACACCTAAGTGAATGAGGCGAGCCTCCTCAACTCCTGAGATGATCTCAATGTCAATTCCGGCTTCGTTAGAAACTCGGTCTACGAAGTCTGAGGAGTTCTTAGCTTCGCGGACCGCACTTGTTGCAACGGCAAAGACACTTGCTCGGTGGGCGTCTGCGATTCTGCGCATGTTGCGTAGGGCTTCAATTCCGCGTTCAATAGCCTCAGGGCTCAACATTTTCATGTCGCCACCACCTTCGCCAAGGCGGGTGTTGTCTTTTTCGCGGGCAATGACCTCAAAACCAGAATCGCTAACTTTTGCGACAACCATATGAATGCTGTTGGTGCCGATATCTATAGCTGCAATGATGCGTGTCGAAAAGATCATGATGTGACATTGGTCCAGACGGCAAAACATATCTTGATGAATGTCACGGTAGTAGCGTAGTGGGAATGTCAAACGCAGTACCAACCGTTCTTACAGACCTCATTCCAATGCCTCGCATCATGGAAAAATCACTGGCGCGTGATGCCGTTCTTGTGTTGGGCGGTGCATTGTTCACCGCTCTGTGCGCCCAAATAGTTATTCCTCTTGGTTTCACGCCTATTCCTATCACTGGTCAAACTTTTGCCGTATTGGCTGTCGGTGGGGCACTGGGTTCACGCCGTGCAATTGCTAGCCAGGCTCTTTACTGGCTACTTGGCGCAATTGGATTACCTTTTTATGCCGATTCATCAGGCGGATGGAGTAGTGCAACAGGATCATCTTTTGGATACTTCGTTGGTTTCGTTGTTGCCGCTGGCATTGTGGGTTGGTACGCCGATCATCGCAATGACCGCAACTTCGTGATGTCGCTTTCAGCAATGGCATTGAGTACTGCTGTTATCTATTTCTTTGGTGCTCTTTGGTTGGCGCATTCGATTGGTGTACCAGTTGCCTCTGGTGACTCAAATGCCATCTCCCTTGGAGTTGCACCTTTCCTTGCAGGCGATGCAGTGAAGTTGGTACTGGCAGCGCTAGTTAGCCCTGTTGGTTGGGCCCTGTATTACGCCAAGCCACGCTAAACCTCAAGAGGCACGATTGGGTCATACTTGGGGATGGCTGAACACTCATTGAACAAGAGCACAGAGGCCAGTCGCAAGCGTGGACGACCTGCGGACACTGATTCCACAGACACTCATGATCGCATCGTTGTCTGCGCGCGTGAACGTTTTGCTGCTGAAGGATTTGAGGGCACAACGAATCGCGAGATTGCCGAAACAGCGAAGGTGTCTAGTGCGGCGTTGTATCACTATTTTCCATCGAAGGTAGATATCTACATTGCAGTGTGTGATTCCATTACTGAGATTTTTGTGGATGTTTTTGCTCGAGTGAAAGCATCTGAAACCACTCTTGAGGGGCGGCTTGTTGCGTTGTTTGCAGAAGTCGGAACACTGGGGGAAAGCGCCCCTTCCACCGTCGGATTCATCACTGGTATTTCGGCAGTAGTGCAAAAGCACCCCGAAGTGTCGAAAGGTACCGATGCCTTCGGCAAGGAATTTGGAAGAAATATTATTGACCTCATTGCGACAGCAAAAGAGACTGATCAAATCTTGCAGGGCACAACAGTGCAGTCATTCGCCGATCTTGTGTCGTCTGTTCTGGCCGGATTAGGCAGAATGAGTGCTCGAGGAGACCAATCTCGCCATGTCGCAGTGGCTGCTGCCTTCTTAAGACTGATTCATACTGCTTCACAGAAGTAAGTTGGCGTCATGGACGCTGAGGTATTTCATTCGTTGAAGAATCTGACTAACGGTGTCGCTCCGCTTTCCGAACTATCTCAAACGGATCCTTCCCGCAGTGACTGGCTGACTATCGATGCATGTGGAATCCATGCTGACTTCTCTCGCCAGCGCATCAACAGAACTTTGTATGAAGCACTGCTGCACTCTGTAGACGTTGTCGATATTCGCGGGTCGTTCAGGAAAATGATGGCTGGGGACATTATGAATGCGACTGAAGACCGCGCAGTAGGGCATATGGCATTGCGTGCGCCCGCCACGTCATCGCCAATGGCTCAGCAGGCTTCGGGGCAATTAGAGCGAGCAAAGTTGTTGGCCGATGGTGTGCGTTCTGGCTCAGTATGTGGCGCAAGTGGAAAACAGTTTGCGACGGTTATCAATATTGGTATCGGTGGTAGTGATCTTGGTCCGGCAATGGTTACACGTGCACTGCGGCGGCTTGCCAACGGACCTGTTGTGAAATTCATTTCCAATATTGATGCAGCAGATCTTGACGAGGCATTGCACAGTGCAGATCCTGAAACCACGTTGTTTGTTGTTTCATCGAAAACATTTACCACTCTTGAAACAATGCACAATGCTGAACGTGCACGCCGGTGGATACAGGCAAGTGTTCCAGATTGGGCACACCATTTTGTGGCCGCAACGTCGCATACCGAGGTTGCCTTGAATTGGGGCATCCAAAAAGATCGTTGCCTGGAATTCTTTGACTGGGTTGGTGGGCGTTTTTCGTTGTCGTCGGTGATCGGGTTTCCGGTCATGTGTGCAATTGGGGCAGACCAATTCAGTGAATTTCTCGTCGGAATGGCCGATATGGACAGCCACGTCATGACTGCACCGAAAGAACACAATTTGCCGATGGTGCACGCATTGATGTGGTGGATGAATAGCGCTCTCCATTCGTTTTCGACTGTTGCTGTAATTCCTTACAGCCATGACTTATCGCGACTGCCGGCGTATCTTCAACAGCTCGTGATGGAAAGCAATGGAAAATCTTTTGGGGTTGATGGTCGTGCAGTTCTCGGTGGGTCGAGTCCTGTTGTATGGGGTGAAGCAGGAACGAATGGCCAGCATGCGTTCTTTCAAATGTTGCACCAGGGAACCCAAGTAGTGCCTGTTGAGTTTGTGACAGCAGCGGTTCCGCTTGGCACAGATGACGAAGCACACGACTTATTGTTCGCCAACGTAATTGCCCAATCTGAAGCATTGGCTGCAGGTCGAGTACACGATGAGCCACACAAGACATTTGAAGGTAATCGACCAAGCAGTGTCCTGGTTCTTGACGAACTTAGTTCTCGCGGTCTCGGCTCTTTAATTGCGATGTATGAACATTCGGCAGTCATTCAAGGCTGGCTCATGGGGATCAATAGTTTTGACCAGTGGGGAGTGGAATTAGGCAAAATCTTGGCTGTAGATGCCGCCACAGCAATTGAATTTGGCGTGTCTCAAGATGAACAAACCATGACACACCCCTTGCTGAATTGGTATGTATCAATTCGAAAAAAACTGTCACGCAACCAATAACAAAGGGGATAACCTGCCTGCAATGGCAAGTGCATCTTCGAAGCCCATCATCAATTCAGCGGAGCGGATGTTGAACCTCGTTGCGCTACTTACTGAGTCCAATCGGCCACTCACGTTGGAAGATATCGGCAACGCTATGGAGCGTCAGTATCCAGAAAAAGCTGAAGCTCGGCGTACTGCATTTGAACGTGACAAAAGGTCACTACGCAAACTGGGTGTGCCTATCACGACACAAGTTCTTGCTGGAAATGATGCTGGCAAGACTGCATATTCAATTGACCGCACTGAATACAAGCTGATCAATTTTGATCTTACGGAAGATGAATTGTCAGCGTTGCAGCAAGCCGCGGCACTCGTTCAAATTGACACGCAATGGGGAAAGCAAGCTGTTCAATGGCTCGGCGGCGACATTGACGAGTCACCATCTCGCACAGTCGCACATGTTGATGCTCGTTCCCAAGAATTGCCTCAGTTGTGGTCAGCCATCGCGAAGAGTAGCCAAATTTCGTTCCCGTATCACGGCAGTGTTCGAACGGTGCATCCGTATGGTCTTATCTCTCGCAACGGGTTCTGGTACTTGGTGGCTTTTGATACTGATCGTCAAACACAGGTGACATACCGCGTTGATCGCTTTGAAGATGCGGCAACAATTGGTGAGCCAGAGTCTTTTGTTCGGCCAGCAGATTTCAATCTTGCTACCGCGTTTGAACGAGATGCAAAAGCGTTTGCTGGTGCAGACACGGAAGTAGCGCTAGTGCGCCTTGATAGCCGTATCGCCCCTGGTGTTGTTCGAGAACTTGGTGATGATGCTGTCGTTGCTCGCCGCATCGATGGTTCTGTTGATGTAGAAGTGTCATGCGGCAATCGTGTTGCTTTTCGCTCGTGGTTATACGCAATGGTCGACCGGGCGGAAGTCATTTCTCCTGAATCTGTGCGCAATGAAATTATGGCTGACTTAGTACGACTTGCCGGAGGTAAATCATGAGCGCAAAGCGTGGTCCTCGCTCTTCAGAAGTGCGCGTCAGTGGTTTACTGCGCATGTTGCCTTGGCTGATGAAACAAGAACGTGTGTCGGTATCCAAAATGGCCAAGCAATTTTCAATGTCAGAGTCTGATCTCATTGAAGACATTGAAATGGCGTCAATGTGTGGAGTGCCTCCGTACACACCCTTTGAACTCACTGATATCTATATCGACGAGGGCTACATCTTTGTTGGAGTAAATAAGCGGTTCGAGCGAAGTCTGGAACTCACCTCGTCAGAAGCGTTTGGGTTGAACCTCATGGCGGCGGCGGCAAAGGAATTGCCCGGATTTACACGAGGCAAAGATTTGAAGAGTGCAGTAAAGAAATTGCGCAAAGTGCTCGGCGATGATGTTGTCGACGTTGATATTGAATCGCCAGCTTTTCTGCCTGTAGTCACCGAAGCGGCATCATCTGGTCAGCGTTTGCGAATGACGTATTGGACCCCTGCTCGAAACGAAGAATCGGAACGCACTGTTACCGTGCGCACCGTCTTTGTGGACCGTGGACATTGGTACATTCGTGCCGACGACGATGCATCGAACGAAAGTCGTCATTTCCGCGTCGATCGCATTCGTTCAGTAACGCTTCTGGATGAATTTGTTGAAGTCTCTGATGCCACGGCTCAGGTTCCTGCTTGGTTTGCCGATGCGTCGGGCAGTGAAACGATTACAGCCGAAGTTGCTGCATCAGCAGCATGGGTAGTGGAAACATATCCGTGCACGGTGCACGAGGAACGTCCAGATGGTTCGTACCTGATTGACATTGTGTCAAATAGTGAGCATTGGCTTGGGCGTTTGCTTCTTCGTGCAGGTGGTGCAATCACCGTGGTGGCGCCAATTGAAATGGCAGCAGTACAAGCGCGAACTGCCAATGCTGTACTTGCGCGTTATCGCGCGAAGAGTTCAGCCACCTGATCAGGCGCTTCAACACCCAATTCTTTGATGAGGTGCATGAGAAGTTGTGCGGTAGCGGTGGCATCTGACCGTGCATCATGCACCTTGTCTCGTTCGATGCCGTAGTGCTCACATAACGCAAAGAGATTGTGCCGGCGGGTGCTATCTGTGCCTGTTGTGCGCCGTGCAAGTTCCAGAGTGTCAATGTGAAATTCAACGCGCCCTTCGATGCCAACACGCTCTGATTCTGCATGAAGAAAACCAAGATCGAATTGGGCATTGTGGGCAGTAAATACATTGCCTGCACTGATGTCCCAGAGTTTCTCGAGAGCTATTCGTAACGGCATTCCGCTAGACACTTGTTCGGCCGAAATGCCATGAATATGTTCTGCGCCATGCTGGTATTCATCGGGATTCTCTGGCTTAACAATGGTGTCGAAGGAATCAATTATGTCCCCATCGCCATTAACAATGACCGCGGCTAACTGCACTATTCGATCTGTTTCTGGGTTGAGTCCAGTTGTTTCGAAGTCAACGACAGCGAATGAAACATTGCGCATCGTTTTTGTTGTAGTAGATAGTTCGTGCGATGTCATTGGTTGCACTGTAGAGCGGGGGTGGGGCAGGGTGATGTAATTATGGTGTGACATCAACCCGCAGGTGGCGTCATTATGTCGATAATGGCTTGTCTATCGAAGTAGTCACGCCATAGAGAAATCTTTCCATCGCGTATTTCAAAGACTCCAGCGACTGGCAAGGTTGTCCACTGGCCGTGAATCTCGACTCGGTCGTCACGTTCGTTCATCACAATCCCAGATTCGAGCGTGCCATTAGATGTTTGACGAAGAATTTTCCAGTCGATACCAGTGCACATGCTGAAGAAACCATTCAGTGTGTCTTGAAGCCCCTGCGGGCCAAATGTTTTACCCATTGGCACATTGTCGTATTCAAAATCGTTTGTGACCATGGCTGCTGCAGATTCAAGATCGCGCGACACCAATAGGGAGATGAATTCCCGAATAAGGGAATCAGGTGAATGAGAAGTAGCCATGACACGATTGTGTCACGTGGGGCTACAGAAGCTCTGCTGCGAGGCTTGCCACTTCGCTGCGTTCACAGGCAGCAAGAGTGACATGACCGAAACACCGCTGGTCAGCAAAGGCGTGAATCAGCACTGCAAGGGCGTTGTTCGACTCTCCCATGTACGGCGCATCTATTTGGCTGGTGTCACCCGTAAAGACAACTTTCGTACCCTCACCAATGCGAGTAAGGATTGTCTTCAGTGTGGTGGGTTCAAGGTTCTGGGCTTCGTCAACTACGACGAACTGGCGATGCAGTGAGCGCCCACGCAAGAAAGTGACCGATTCAAGTGTCAGTTGTGAACGAGCTGTTAAGTCTTCAATAAGGCGCTTTGCGTCGTTGCTTGAGCGCTGGTCGGTGAGAGCAACAATTGCGTCGTGAATGGCTGACATCCACGGGTCAAGTTTTTCGTCCAGTCCACCAGGTAGGAAACCGACATCGGCTCGACCGACCGGTACTAACGGCCGATAAATCGCAAGCTTCTCGTATGTGCGAGTTTCAACTACTTGTTCTAGGCCAGCAGCGATAGCCAACACAGTCTTGCCTGTACCCGCACGTCCATCAAGAGCGACCACACTGACATCGGGGTCCATGAGAAGTTCAAGTGCAAAACGTTGTTCTTTTGATCGGGAACGAAGTCCCCACGCTTCAGGCGACGTCGTAGCAAGAAGTTCCACTGTGTCACCGGTGCTGCGAACCAGAGCCGATTGAGAACCGGAACGAACAACAGCAAATTCATTTGTTGTGAGGTGAGTGTCGGCGTCAAACGACTCTGATGGGATTTCACCGTGTTCGTATAGTGCATCGACAACCGCTGACGACACTTCGAGTGTGAACCAACCCATTGGACGAGTATGAGCAGATCTGCCTACAGGCTGATGTTCCGCTGCAACAAGCCCCAAATGAGCTGCTTTGATGCGCAAGCCAGCGTCGTTCGAGATGATTTGAGTTGGTGCTTTCAATGATTGGCCGAGAGCTGCGCCAATAATGCGATTGTCAGGAATCTCTGGGTTCAGTCCGTTCTCAATTAACAAATGCCGCTGAATTCCGTTGACTTCAATATGAACTGTTGCTCCGCCTGGTTCCTGATTCAACGGAACGGGAAGATGAATGGACCCGCCAGCCCTGCGACGCAAATCTTCAATAGTGCGCAATGCAGTTCGTGCAGCGCGGCCGACATCATCCGGGCGGCTCTTTAAGCCATCAAGTTCTTCCACCACAGTGAGAGGAATAACTACATCGCAACCAGGGAAGGAATGAAGACAACCAGGGTCAGCGACCAGAACTGATGTGTCGAGAACTATGCGAGTACGCACGCCAATTGGGTACTCCGAAGTGCTCGTCATGGTGTCATCTGGTGACTCCATGTCGGCACCGATCTGCTCTGCAACATGATCGATATGACATCTTGGCATCACTGAATTACCCGAGTGGTGGATGCTGGGGCTCCCGGACAAAGTATTCACGTCGACGTAACTTTCGCATCTTCTCGTGTGTGCGCAAATTGAAAAAGTGTGTTCAACATTTCGTCGCTTGGACAGATTTCCAATGTTTTTAAAATATTTTTTAAAATATTTTCTAGGTATCTCACCGTCATAAATTTGTATGCGATTAACGCGATGTGCCGATTGAATCAAGCACGTGTGACAAATGACGAAAGCACCAATCGACATACGGCGCAGCATCAAAAATACTTAGATACGAATCAGAATTGCTCGGCAATCTTTCCTCTGAAAGTCTTGTACTGTACGGGTTTGCGAGAATATACTTGTTAATCTTTGCTGATCCTCGCAAGAAATAGTGCGGGACTAAATTACGCACACGCATCAGTAACGCAAGATTAAATCAATCAATGAGAACAGTAAAAAATACTTTTGTTGGTACACCGTCAAATTGATCAAAAACAAGATAGTTGCATTTGCAACTAGTCGAATGCTTGCATTTTGTGGTGAGAACGGGTCAAATTGTGTGACAACTCCGATTCCGGGGAGGAATACACAATGACAAAAGCAGAACTCATCGAAGAGGTATCGAAGGCAGCAGAGTGCTCAAAGGCTGACGCCGAGCGCACACTTGCAGCGTTCTTCGACCTAATTGTTGCTTCTACTAAGAAGGGCGAAAAAGTGGCATGGCCGGGCTTCGGCTCGTTCAGCACCACCGATCGCAAGGAGAGGATTGGCCGTAACCCACAAACGGGTGTAGCCGTAACAGTCCCCGCCTCAACCGCGATGAAATTCACAGCGAGCTCTACATTAAAAGCTCAGCTGAACCCAAACCGTAAGTAACCACTTACACAACGAGAGGAAACTCAAGTGGCAGCAAAGAAAAAAGCAGCAGCTAAAAAAGCTCCTGCACGCAAGAAGAAAGCAGCAGCTAAGAAAGCTCCTGCACGTAAGAAGAAAGCAGCAGCCAAGAAGGCTCCTGCAAAGCGCAAGAAAGCAGCCAAGAAGGCTGCTCCTGCACGCAAGAAGAAAGCAGCAGCTAAAAAAGCTCCTGCAAAGCGTAAGAAAGCAGCTAAAAAAGCTGCTCCTGCACGCAAGAAAAAAGCAGCAGCCAAGAAGGCTCCTGCACGCAAGAAGAAGGCCACTCGTAAGAAGGCGGCTGCAAAGAAGGCCTAGGCCTTCTTTACAACTTCAAATCAGTAGAACCCTCGGGTTCGGAGTGTCGGAATGGGGGGCGAAAGCCCTCCATTTCACTTTCTCCGGACAAGTTCTCCTGGTTGCATTTCAGGCACACTTATGGAATGCCTAGCAACACTGACCTTGTACTCACTGATCTCATTGCCGAGGTAGCAGCACTCGATGCTCATGTAGTTGGAATGACTGATTCTGATTGGTCAGTTCCAACGCCAGCGCCAGGCTGGGATGTAAAAGATCAAATCATTCACTTAGGTCTCATTGACCAGCGGGCTATGTGGTCAATGGTTGACCCCGAACGTTTCGCGAGCGACATGGCCTCGATGATGACTTCAGGCGGGTTGGATGCCATCCATAACTCTGAACGTGAAAAGACTCCACAACAATTGCTCGAGTGGTGGCGTGAAGGTGCTGCAGATCTTGTGCAAGCTGCGCAATCGATTGATCTGTCGGCACGGTGCAAGTGGTACGGGCCTTCAATGTCTGGCACTTCTATGTTGACTGCACGCTTAATGGAAACGTGGGCGCACGGCCAAGACATTGCAGATGCATTGAAGTGGACACGCGCGTCAACGGATCGACTGAAGCACATTGCACATATTGGAGTACGTGCGATGCCATTTGCATTCGCATCAAACAAATTGCCAGCTCCGGAAGGAAATGTATTTGTCTCGCTCACAAGTCCTAGTGGCGAAACGTGGACATGGGGAGACGAGTCAGCAGATTCTTCCGTCACTGGACCAGCGTTGGGGTTCTGTTTAGCAGTGACACAACGTCGACACATTGACGATTGTGGGTTAACAACAATCGGAGAGCCTGCATCGACATGGATGCCAATTGCGCAGAGTTTTGCAGGGCCGCCAGGTGCTGGCAGAGTTGCTGGGCAGTTCTCTTAAAGCCTGTTCATGAGGTGAAAGATTTCAGCTGCTGCAAAGCCATGTGGCGCACCAAGATCACTCATGCGTTGACGCATCCGTGAACGGAACACTTCCATGCCGTCTTCGTCGGTCGCCTTCATTGTTGATTCAAACTGGCTTTCATGGCGTTCTAACGCAGTGAATTTCACTGGAACCCAGGGGGAAATATCTTCCACGTGGTTCGGTTCGTCTGCTTCCCACAACAGCAAAGCATCAGGGCGATGGTGAACCACGCCGTGATCAGTGAAGTGATGCTTTAAGAAATGCGGGTCGCGTGCAGCAACGATGGCATCACACACATTGAGGCCAGTATTGCGATGGTCAGGGTGGAGGCGATATCGCTTCCACGGATCATGTGACAAGACCACGTCTGGCTTCAGTGTTCTAATGGCAAGAGCAATGCGGTCAATTGCCTCTTTGGAATGCTCGAGTTCGCCGTCGATATAACCAAGAAACGACACTGTGCCGGTTGTGCCGAGTGCGCTGGCTGCATTGCGTTGTTCAACTTGGCGTGACTGCACAAGTGCTGCAGTATCGGCGTCAGGGTTCCATGTGCCTTTTGAACCATCGGTGCACACAAGGTGGTGCACGACTGCGCCTTCTGCAGACCATTTGGCAAGAGTGCCGCCACTGCCGAACTCGATATCGTCGGGGTGTGCGCCGATTGCGAGAACAATCTTTGGAGTGGCGAAATTTGAGGTAAAGGCAGTTGCCGTTACGGGTGGTTGGCCTGGTTCGTTTGCGCTCATGATTGTTCCGTTTCTCTGCGTGCTAATTCACTTAAGTCGTCTGCTGTGTCAAGGTCGAGTGCCAAAGCGTTATCAATAATGATTTCATATTCAAGTCCTGCATCTAGAGCGAGTTGAATATGATTATCGCAACTGCCCGGGCCATACGCAGTAGTAAAAGAACTACTGGCAGGGAAACTTAAAACGTTGGTGCCATCGCGATGACGGTCGGGGACAAGAGTTACTTTGTCTTCGCGCGCAATGTGGTCGAAACTGACTGCTAGGGGAAGATCTGCATGAGCAACAATGATGTGGTCTGCGCCATCAGCTTCAGCTGCTGCACGTCCGGCTGCAACCGCAATATCAAGACCTGGTGTCTGACAATCAACGACGTTTGCCCCAAGTGTTCTCGCCCATGTTGCAACACCCTTGTCTGAACACACCACATAGGTGGGAAGAGAAAGTGCTGCTCGCACAACAGTCTCTGCACATGATTGAGCAAGTGCAGAACGTTGTGTAGCGGACAGGGTGTCAGCAAGACGCCCTTTGGCCATGGTGAATGACTTCACGGGGATCACAACGGCGAGATGCACCTAGTCAGCCTACGAACCCTGTTGGGCTTGTGACCTACGCTAGAGACATGGCAGAGATTCGTATGGCAGTAGTGGGTGCCGGTTCATGGGGCACCACGGTCGCATCCTTGGCCGCCGCTAACACCCCAACGGTTCTGTGGGCGCGCCGTGAGTTGATTGTTGAGAGCATCAACACAAATCATGTCAACCCTGATTACATCACTGGCGTAGCGCTAACGCCGCAGCTTCGGGCGACATCATCTTTGAGCGAAGCAGTGAGTACGGCGGACGTTGTGGTGATGGCTGTGCCGTCACTAGGTTTTCGCCAAGTTCTCGCAGAAGCCAAAGCACACATTCGTCCGTGGGTGCCGATTGTCAGTTTGTCAAAAGGACTTGAAGCGGGGTCAATGTTGCGCATGTCGCAAGTTGCTAATGAAGTGATGCCAGGTCACCCCATTGCGGTTTTGACTGGCCCGAACCTTGCATCAGAAATTTCGGTTGGTCAGCCAGCCGCCAGTGTTGTTGCCATCGATGACGCAGTCATTGCTACAGCGCTTCAAGAATTGTTTTCTACGCCAACCTTTCGTGTGTACACCAATCCTGACGTTGTCGGATGTGAAATTGCTGGCGTTGTAAAAAATGTCATTGCTATCGCAGCAGGCATGGCAAAAGGAATGGGATTCGGTGACAACACTCGGGCATCACTCATCACTCGCGGCCTTGCTGAAATGACACGACTTGCTGCGGCGCTTGGTGGTGACCCAGTGTCACTTGCGGGTCTTGCTGGCATGGGTGACCTCATTGCCACATGTTCTTCGCAGAGCAGTCGCAATACATCGGTCGGAATGCGTCTTGGTGCAGGCGAAGCACTGGCTGACATTCTTGGTTCCACCACCATGGTCGCTGAAGGTGTGCGTAGCTCGGCAATAGTTCTTGAGTTAGCGCAGCAGTATGGGGTTGATATGCCGATTACTGAGCAAGTAGTTGCCGTGTGTCACAACGGATTGTCTGCATCTGAAGGTTTACTTGCATTGATGTCTCGTCGTTCACGCCCGGAAGCCAAACAATGAGCCGCGTAATTGGTAACCGCGGCGGCACATGGCGCGGAACAGTTTCTGAACACGGCACTCTGATTCCTGCAGATGGTGGCCGCGAACTTGTATGGCATGTTGCCGGCGATGACCGGTGGTA
>CAMDVC010000017.1 GCA_945878785.1 Bifidobacterium breve
TAGGTCTTTGAAATGGCTATCTGCTACTGATGAAGAGAAAAAATCTGGAATAAGCACAGCTGACCCATCGCTGGCAAGTAGTTCGCCGCTGATAGGAAACAAGGGGCTATCGGGCATTGTTTATTTCCAAAGGCTGGCAATACTGCATCTACATACGGTAGTTCGGGTTCGGGGTGGCATCAGCCATGAAGCAGAATATTGGCATGACTGAATCTTTGTCCCCATTAGGAAAATTTCGCCCCACGGCGCCACGTATTGCACCGTTGGTTAATCTGACGGAAGAATTGCAAACAATCATGGGTGGGGGAATCAATTCGCCTGCCGGAACACCACTCAATATTTTCGGAACTATTGCCCATCACCCGAAATTACTGAAACGCTTTATGAATTTCGCTGGACTATTTCTTAACAAGGGGCTCTTGCCCGCACGGGAACGCGAGATAGTTATTCTGCGTGTGGGTTGGAACTGCCAGTCCGTGTATGAATTTGGGCAACATACAGTTATCGGTCAACGTGTCGGCTTGACCATGTCCGAAATTGTCGAGTTAACAAAGCAGTCAACCGAACATCAGTGGAGTGCACGCGATCAAGCACTCATTGCAATGAGCGATGAATTGTGTGCTGATAACTGCGTCAGCACGACCACATGGGAAGAACTACGGGCGTTCTGGAATGAGGCCGAACTTGTGGAACTCGTAATGGTCGCAGGTACGTATCGATTGGTTTCAGGTTTTCTCAACACCATGGGTGTTGAGCTTGATGCTGATACTCCGGGCTGGCCGGAATAAGACTTACGACTCGTTGGGGTGGTGACAGGCCACGAAATGGCCAACAGCTACTTCACGTAGTTGAGGTTCTTCAGCAGCGCATTTCTCGGTTGCAGCAGGGCAGCGTGTGCGAAAACGACAACCTGATGGTGGATCGAGTGGCGACGGGGGTTCACCTTGAATAAGTTGAGATGAAGTAGGTCGATCAGGATCCGGAATTGGCACTGAAGCAAGGAGAGCCCTCGTGTAGTGGTGACGAGTCGTTTTGTACAACTCATCGGGCGGGGCGACTTCGCATACCTTGCCTAAATACATCACCATGACTCGGGTGCTCACAGCCTTCACGACTGCGAGGTCGTGAGAAATGAATATTAGCGTCAGGCCGTATCGGTCTTTCATGTCTTGAAGCAGATTCAGAATTTGAGCCTGAACAGAAACGTCGAGTGCTGATACAGGCTCATCGCAAATAATCATGGTGGGTTCTAATGCAAGTGCACGAGCAATGCTGATGCGCTGACACTGTCCTCCGGAAAACTCATAGGAGCGGCGGTCTCGTACTACTGCTGGGTCTAAATTGACCGCATTCAGTAACTCATCAATCTTGGCATCAATTTCAATTTGATTGCCACGCTTCCACACCTTGAGGGGTTCAGCGAGAACTTCACTGACAGGTAGGCGGGGATCAAGTGAACTCACTGGGTCTTGAAAAATCATCTGCATCGCAGGACGCATGTCCCGCAGTTCTTTTTTGCCAAGTGTGGTTAATTCAGTTGACAAGAAATTGACCGTGCCACTGTTGGGCTTTGGCAACTGCAAGATTGCTTTGCCTAGCGTTGACTTTCCGCAACCAGACTCGCCGACTATTGCCAGGGTCTCGCCTCGAATGAGGTCAAAACTAACCCCTGAGACGGCTTTGACAATCTTGTCTTTGCCCAATCGGAACTCAACTGTTAGATCTTCAACTGTGAGAACGCGATCCCCATCGGGACGCATGTGAGCTTTACCGCTGCCAGCCATTACTTTTCTCCTCCAATGGGAAACCAGCACCGATAATAATGGTTATTGCCAGCATTGGTTAATGGTGGTTTTTCGGCGCGACACTTATCAGTTACGTAGGGACAACGATTTGCAAAAGGGCAACCAGGCTCGTTCTTCGTCGGATCAGGCAATCGACCTTCGATGACCGGCAAGCGACTTCCAGTAGGTGTTTCGAGACGAGGTATCGACTTCAGCAATGCTTCGGTGTAGGGCATCTTCATGTTTGAGAACAGTTGACGTGTTGGAGCATATTCAACAACATCGCCGGCGTACATGACTGCAATCTTGTCTGTATGCCCGGCTACAACACCAAGGTCATGAGTGACAAGGATCATCGCCATATCTGATTCCTTACGCAGTTCGGTAATGAGATCAAGTACCTGTGCTTGGACGGTGACGTCAAGAGCAGTGGTTGGTTCGTCTGCAAAGAGCAGTTGAGGTTCACACGAAACTGCAATAGCGATCATGATGCGTTGACGCATACCGCCCGATAGTTGGTATGGGAACTTTCGTAACATTGACTCTGGGTCGGGGATACGAACCCGCATCAACAACTCGATTGCTTTTAGCTTCGCGGCTTTCTTGTCCATGCCGAGACGAACTGTCAAGCTTTCAGTGAGTTGAGCGCCAATGCGGCGGACAGGGTTCAGGGCTGTCATTGGATCCTGAAAGATCATGGCCATGCCTGTGCCCCATAACTCTCGCACTTCGTCTTTCGGAAGTTCTGAAATGATCTGACCGTTATACGTGATGGTTCCGGTTCGCGTTGCTGTGCCTGGTAGTAAACCCATTGTTGCTCGTGACAACACTGTCTTACCTGATCCAGATTCACCTACGACTCCGAGGCTCTCACCCTTTAGTAGTTCGATCGTGACGTCATTAACCGCACGTAAATTGCCACGCGGCGTGGCGAAACTGACCGACATATTGTCAATTTTTAGCAGTGAACTCATATCTTGGACTCTCTCTTGTCTAGCGCTCTGCGGACATAGTCACCGAACCAGTTACAGGAGATGACAGTGAGAGCAATGGCCATTGCGGGCATGTAGACCTCGTGTGGTGAATAGGCAATATTGCCGCGACCGTTGGCCAACATGGAGCCCCAGCTTGCACCGCCAGGCACGCCAATACCGAGAACTGCCAATGAGCCTTCAACGATAATCAAAGAACCAACGGCCAAGAATCCGATGGCCAAAATGGCCGGTGCGACGTTCGGCAAGATATGGCGAATAATAATGGAGGCGTTTGACGTGCCCATTGATTTTGACGCAAGAACAAATTCTCGCCCGGCCCATTGAAGCGCTGATGCTCGACCGATTCGTCCGAGAATCGGAACCACGACAATTGTGAGGGAAAGCATGAGAACGCCAACCCGGCGCGATGTCGTCGTCGGATTGTTCTCGTCGGAATATGCAAGAACGGAAAGCAAGGCTAACGACAAGACAAGGTTAGGAATCGACAACATAACGTTAAAGATCATCGTCACTACTCGGTCGTACATGCCGCGATAGTACGCAGAGGTCACCCCGATAAAAGTTCCTATTGATCCTCCAATGATGACGCCAACGAGGGCAACGAAGATTGAAATTTTCGCCCCGTTGACTAATCCTGACAACATGTCATAGCCATCACCGGTGGTACCAAGTGGATGGTTTGGCGAAAACGGCTTAACACCCAGGGCGTCATAATCTGCACTGTCCCATGGCCGTGTGGGTAGCAACCAACCAAAAACGGCTAGGAAAACTACGGTCCCAATCCAAGTTGCTGAAAGATAGAAACCTACTGGTTTTTTCTTCTTTGTCGATGAAAGTTTTGGTAAAACTTCGACTGTTTGTTGTACATCAGACACGACGTTCTCTCGTTCTTGGGTCAATGATTTGGGTCAGAATATCCACAGTGGAGTTGAAAAAAACATAAGCAAACGCAACAAGAGCAATCAGGGTTTGCATAGCGATGATCTGTCGAGAACCAATGGCGTAGAAAATTTCATAACCGATACCTGGAATCACAAAGATGGTTTCAATAATAATTGTCCCTCCAATGAGGCCACCCATGTTTAGTGCTGCGGAGGTGAGAATTGTGGTGCTGGAGGGTCGGAAAACGTGTTTCCACAACACGCGTCTGTTGCTGATTCCTTTTGACGCTGCCATTGTCACATAATCCTCTTTTAGAGTTGCAATTACGTCTGTGCGAAGCAATCGCGTGTAGCTAGACGTCAATCCAACAGCAAGACTCACTACTGGCAGAATCATTAACTTGAGATGTTGGAAAAGATCTTCACTCGGAGCGACGTATCCGATTGGATCAACCCATCCCAACTGCACTGCAAACACCAACGACAGGATAAGAGCTAAGGCGAAGCCTGGAAACGAAACCATAGTGAACAAAGTCGTGCTCACAATGCGGTCGAATCGACTGTTTTCTTTGTATGCGGAAACAAGACCGAGTGGAATAGCAAGAGAGAGCGAGACAATTTGCGCATACAAAATCATTTGCATCGAGACAGGAAGAGTTCGAAAAACTACTTCAGAGACTTCGCGTTCTCCGCCACCGAGATAATATTTACCAAAGTTTCCTGTCAGCAAGTTGCTGAGCCAGTGCCAGTAATATCCGAACACTCCTCGATCTAAGCCAATCTCTTTTCGGATTGAGTCAATGGCACCTTCGGGTGCACTGGGGTTGAGTAATTCAGCGGGGTCTCCTGGCAGCAGCCACATAAGACAGGAGAGAAGGAAAGTTGCGATGACAACTACGACCGCTATACCTATCACTCTCTTATAGATTTCGGCAAACCAGTTCATACGGACCCCCCAATGAATGCGTTTTTTTAGCGTAGTACAAAAAAAGTACCGGCGCCCAATTGGACGCCGGTACTTTTCATTCAGTAATGAAGATTTAGAAGAAAGCTATTTCTTGTAAACTCCGGTCCAGTCAAATCCCCAGTTGGTAATAACACGCTGTGTCTTACCTTTGACGATTTGAAGTTTTCCGATACCGCCAAGGCCACTCTTGTTGTTCACAAAAATTTGAGTTGATTGAGAAAAGACACCAGAGATGATGGCTTCGTTCTGAAGACGCGCGGTGGCCTCTTGGTACTTGATTTTTGCTACACCCTTATTTGCCGCTGCGTTGCCTGCGTAGAACAGGCTGTCAACAGTGGTGTCGTTGTGGTGAGCAATTCCCAGTACTGATCCAATGTTGCTTCTCCATGTCGAACCAATTGTGGTTGCTCCTGCTGGGAATGCATTTGTTAATGCAAACGGCAAGTTGAATGACACGTCGTTACCTTCAAAGAGTTGAGCAAAGCTCATGTCATACGCATTCTGCGCTCCGCCTGATTCGCTCGAGTTGAAAGTTGTAGCAATCGCCAGAGTTGCCTCTTTAGTAATGATTTCATAATTGATACCACACTTTGCGTAGCTGTTCTTCCAGAACAAGGCACTTGCTTGAGAAGCCGATCCGGTATCAGCCACTACTGCAACTTTAAGTTCAAGGTTCTTGGTTGGGTTTTCAGCCTTCCACGCTGCAAGATACGCCTGTGAGGCAGCTACGGAGTACTTCTGGTGACCATTTGTTGTGTACATGAGGCTCGAAGGGCCGACCAAAGACGTTGCGACTTTGGCTTCTCCCTCGGAACGGGCCTTCACGAAACCGGCACGGTCGGTGCATGTCATCACGGCGAGACGTGCATTTTTACTTGTAAATGGACTGCCAGCCTTGCCTTGATTCAAGAACAAAGAAAGGTAGTACTCGTATGGAGTGGCGTATTCAGTCACGACAGACTTGCGTTGGCGAAGGTCGCGGACAAACTTGCCTTCACCGGCACTTGCGAAAGTTCCGGCGTCGTAGGTGCCCTTGCGGACAGCTGCAGCACGCTGAGAAGATTCTTTCACGCTGGTGAATGTGATTTGATCAAGATACGGAAGCTTTGCTCCCGTATTTGGGTCTTTGCGCCAGTAGTCAGGATTTTTTACGACAACCAATTCATTTGTGTCTGAGTAGTTGTAACCCGGCAACACTTTGAAAGGTCCTGTACCAATTGGCTTTGTGGTGCAGTTTGATGCACCATTTGAAATTTGAGCCACAGCACGGATGATGAATCGACCAGATGCATACAGCATTCCAGGAACATCGTTCTGTGCGCGGTTCGTCTTCAGGACAAGTGTGTGGGTATCAGTAGCTGTTATTGCCGTGAGGTTTCCAATGAATGCTGTTGCAGTACTCAAGGTATATGTCGATGCGGCCCAAACGGCAGAAGCGCTTATGGTCAAACCTAAAGCGTCCATTGCACCAGAAGTTGCCTTATCAAGGGCACCACCCTTGGCCAAAACTCCGAGAACACTCAAGAACGACAAAGTTGGAATTGCGACAGCGGCTGTTTGGCCGGCGGCTGGAATTCCCGCTGCTGCCATAAGGCCCGCTCCTGTTGTTCCACCCAGTGGTCCACTGCCTGATAATGCTGTAAACACCTTTGTTGCATGAGCGGCTCGAGTGGCTGTTGCTGCCTCAGCTTGTGCTACGGCAACTGAGTAACCACCGGTTGCATAGTCAAGGTTTGTCTTCACTGCTGCAGCATTGAAATCAGTGCCGTCGTGGAACTTGATGCCTTTGCGAAGAGTAATGGTGTGGGTCTTCAAATCGTCTGATCCTGAATAACTCTCAGCGAGCAAACCAATCATGTCTCCACCGATTGTTTTTTCAAACAATGTTTCCATGACGGTGCGCTGACCACCAAGAGCATCGCTGGCATTGTTGTTTGAAAAACACCATCCACCAAATGTTGAGCTGATGGCGACTTTAATCTTGCCGCCCCTTTTGATAGCCGACGGGTTTGATGCCGCTTGACTTCCGGTTGAGGCCAGTGTGCTGATCGCAAGTGATGCGGCAATCGCAACCCCTATACGACGCATCACACGTGACCGAGTGATTTGACTGTGAGTCATTGAGTTCCCCCCAAATTTGCACACCTGAATTGATGTGACAAACGACACCCTAACAGCCAGTTATGGGGTGACGCCAGACACAGATGTCAGATATTCATTGCATTTGGCAACTAATCGTCTGGTTATCTGGCGTCGCTGGGCGAATCGGAACTGAGAAAGACAAAGGGAATGGGGGTAATCCTCTCGGAAAACCCCCATCCCCTTTGAAGATGGTGTGTTGAGAAGACGATTAGGCCGTCTTGTACACGCCTGTCCAGTCGATACCCCAGTTGGTAACAACCCGCTGAGTTTTACCCTTCACAAGTTGAAGCGCGCCGATACCAGCAAGCCCCTTCTTGTTGTTGGTGAAGAAGGTGTAGTAGTTATTGGAAACAGCTCCCATGTAGCCCTCTGACTGCAAACGAGCCGTTGCTTCCTGGAACTTGATTTTTGCGACTGACTTATTGGCAGCTGCTTGACCGGCATAGAACAAGTCGTCAAGGGCGGTGTCGTTGTGGTGGTTAAGACCAAGAACGTTACCGATGTTTGAACGCCATGTTGAACCCATGGTGGTCGCACCAACTGGATAAGCATTGGTCAACGCGAATGGCAAGTTGAACGACACATCTGTTCCTTCGAAGAGAAGAATGTTGATTGCGTCGTATGCATTTGCTGCTCCGCCTGATGCTGCTGAGTTGAAAGCCTTCTGGATGATCTGTGCTGCTTCTTCAACAACCAAGTTTGCTGTGATGCCACACTTTGCCCACTGATATTTGAAGAACGTAGCGTTCGCCATTGAGAGCGTTGAAGTGTCTACTGGGTAGGAGAAGCTCAAGGTCTTTCCTGCATTGCCGTCTTCAGCCTGCCATGCGGCTACATAACGCTTGGATGCTGTTACATCAAATTTCTGGAAACCACGAGTGGAATACATGATGCTTGATGAGCCAACAATGGACTTAGCAACAACGCTTTCACCCTTTGTACGAACCTTGACAAAGTTTTCACGGTCAAGACATGACAACACTGCGAGACGAGCGTTCTTGCTAGCAAATGGACTTCCAACTTTTCCTTGGTTCAACCAAAGCGATGGGTAGTACTCATTAGGCGACTTGTATTCTTTTGCTACTGATTTACGTTGACGAAGATCCTTAATAAAAGTTGCTTCTGCGGCTCCAGAGAACATTCCTGCGTCGTAAGTTCCCTTACGAATTGCAGCTGCACGTTGTGACGCTTCTTTCACGTTAGTGAAAGTGATTTGGTCAAGGTACGGAAGTTTTGCCTTCGTTGTTGGGTCTGTGCGCCAATATGTTGGGTTCTTATACACAGTGAGTTCGTCAGTGCTGACAAGCTTGTAATCGTCTGCAACCTTGAATGGTCCGGTACCGATTGGCTTTTGTGAGCACACTGTTGCGCCCTTGGTGAACTGGCTCGGTGAACGCATGAATGAACGGCCGGATGCATACAGCATTGCGGGAACATCATTTTGCGCGCGGTTCATTTTCAATGTCACTGTCAGTGAGTTAGTTGCGGTAACAGAAACGATGTTCGCGAGAAACGCTGTTCCGGTGCTCAATGTGTAAGTGGTTGCTGCCCATGTTGATGATGCAGATTTGGTAAGACCCAATGCGTTGAGGGCACCCTTTGTGGCTGTATCAATCGCACCGTCTTTGGCAAAGACGCCAAGAACTGTGAGGAACGACAACGTTGGGACTGCGACAGTAGTTGTTTGGCCGGCGACAGGAATTCCAACTTGTGTCATGAGGCCTGCTCCGGTTGCTCCACCAAGTGGGCCTGAGCCCTTGAATGCTGTAAACAACTTGACTGCGTGTCCTGCGAAGTCTGCTGTTGCAGCTTCAGCTGCTCCGACTGCAGCCGAGTAACCGCCACCAGCGTATTCAAGGTTCTGCTTTACAGCTGTTGCGTCGAACGCAACACCGTCAGAGAACTTGATATTTGGCTTTAGCTTGATCGTCCAAGTTTTCAAATCATCTGAAGCAGATGCACTTTCAGCAAGGAGACCGACCATGTCGTTACCTTTTGTTTTTTCGAACAGAGTCTCATACACAGTGCGCTGAACCATGAGTGCAGAGTTTGCGTTATTGTCGCCGAAGCAAAAACCAGGGAAGGTGTCAAAGATTGCAACCTTGACTTTTCCGCCATATTTCGGTGCGTTTGGCGAAGTTGCCGCATTGCTGCCGGTTGAGGCCACGGTTGAAATCGCTATTGCTGTTGCTACTGCAACACCAACGCGACGCAACACACGTGAGCGCATTGAGTGAGTGTGTGTCATAAGAATTACCCCTAAAACTGTCAACACCCGAGTGGTGTGACGTGGGTCAAGTTAGTGCGGAAAATATCGCAACACATGTCATGTGACAAAGGACACTGACGATGTTGGTTGATGAACTTGCACAAGAAAAATTGCGTGTAGCAAGCAAATATTTTTCACAAACGATTGTGAAATTATTTTTTACACGTTCGTAAAAATATGCACTTTGATTGCACCAGCTTGTCGGTCATTTGCAACTGCAAATGCTTGCACTGAATCTTCAAGCGAAAATCGATGAGTAACAAGTGTTGCTGTTATTTCAGAATGGCGGACAAGCATGTCAACAGCATCTTCAAAGTCATTGTGTTCGTGATTGTGGCTGTAGAACATAGATGGCACGAGAGAAATTTCTTTTAACATCATCTGATTCTTAAGTTGAATACTGCTCCAAATCATTCCGTACTCAACGACACTCCCGCGCGGTCGTGTGGCGGCGAAACACATGTCAAGCGACTCTTGAGTACACACTGCATCGAACGAGACGTCGTAGTTCGAGCCAGGCTTTGAGACTGCATTGACACCTAACTTCTGGGCGGCTTCAAATTGATGGGGGTGGCGGCACACGATGTCCACATTGATGCCCCTGTCGGCGAGCACGGCTGCTGTGAGTAGGCCAATAGATCCCGAGCCAACCACAAGAGCAGACATACCCGTTATCAGTGGTACGCGGTTGATTCCATGCACAACGACTGCAAGAGGCTCGACAAGGCCAACAGTGGCCGGATCAGTACCGGCGGGGACTGGCACCAGGCGCGAAGGTTCTACGCGGACGAATTCTGCCAAGCCACCATTAATAGAGGTGCCATGAAGAGAGGCGGCAGCTTGATGACACATGTGGGGGAATCCTGAGGCACATTGTGCGCATGAGCCGCATTCTCCGGTGGGGCGGACAGCGACAAGTGTGCCATCTGACGTGAAGCCACCAAATTCATGGCCAAGAATGACCCCGGAGAGTCCTGATGCGATCAGATGTAAGTCTGATCCACAAATTCCCGCTGAGGTAACGGTGATGAGTTCACCAGTACCTGTGGGTTCGTCGTGGTCTGTCACGAAGACTGAACCTTGGGAAGATGTAATTGCGCGCATTCGCACAGAGTACTACTCGGCAATTAGCCGATGGTCGTTGTTGTGGAACTCGTTGTTGTTGTTGTTGTTGTTGTTGAAGTTGTTGTCTCTGGTGCGATAGTCGAGGTTGTACTTGTGGTTGTGGTGGTGCTTGCGTTCACGATCGAGACTCCGAACGATGAGATTTGCGGAACCATAAAACTGCTTCTGGTTTTGTATCCAGAGACTGTCAAGTGCACGCCGTCATTGATGAATTTGCTTTTGGATTTTGGCGTGAACGCAGTATTCCAATCAGCGATTGTCAAATTCGGATATCGAAGTTTTGCTAGTCGTAATTCTTTGTTGAATCGAACTCCACGTGCACGCCAATCACTTCGCCCTGTTTGTGAGAACTCTAAGTTGACCCAGAGAACGGGTAGGCCACGAGTGTTTTGCATCACGATGTCAATCACCCAGCGCGGGTACCAGGTCTCGGGTTTGGAAATCATGTCGTTGGTTCCTAGTGCGACAACTATGGCGGTAGTTGAGGAACCGACGCCTTTCCTTATCACGCTGGCGCCTAGTGATGCCTTGCGTCCCACTTTTGCATCCATCGTGACGTTGGTCCAGATGCCTAGGGCGTTTACTTTCTTTGAGAGAGAGCCGAATGCTTCAGTACCTACTGTGAGGCTGTCGCCGACCACGTACAAAGTTCCTTGACCGTTGGCGTTAGTGGAGAGAGCGTGACCATTAGTTGGAACCAAAGACTGCATAAGTATGAGTAATAACACGGCTATCACAGCTGCGGCGAAGCCCCTGAAGCGAGCCGAAGATGAAGGGGAGATGAACAGCACCCTTCCATTGTGGCAAGGTTGTCGCATGTTCCGCCGTCACTTGCTGACCTATTTGGCTCTGTCAACGATGGCGATAGCTCAGCCGTTACTTGACCTGTATGGAAAAAACACGACCGTGTTCTCGGCTGGAAAGTTGTCACCCCTTGAGGTCTCGGTCTTTTTACTGCTCGTCGGGTTCGCTCCTTCCCTCGTCTGTGTGGGTTTAGATCGTTTCTCTGCGCTGTTTGGTCCAAAGGTGAATGAGGCGATGCGTCTATGTCTGGTTAGTGGCTTATCGCTGTTGTTGGGTTTGGCAGTAGCTCGATGGCTTGACGTGAATCGCAATATTCCGTCTATTGCGATGGGTGTTCTTTTTGCATTTGTAGTTCCATTCGCGTTTGATAGATCAAAGCCTGTTCGGGAATGGTCGCGTTGGTTGTCTCTCCTTGCGGTGGCTGTCCTCGGCAGTGCAGTCATTGCACTGCAGCCGGTGTTGCTTGAATCTGACGGGCCACAGTCTGATGCAGTAGTGGGTAATAAGGACGTCTCTGTTCTTCAAGTGGTATTCGATGAGTTCCCGCTGTACTCGCTACTTGGCGGCGACGGGGAAATTAACGCCACACGATTCCCAGGGTTTGCTGAATTGGCGCAAGGCGCAACGTGGTATCGCAATGCTGTGTCTGCGTCGAACTTTACGCATCAAGCAGTGCCGGCAATTCTTGCGTCTCAAACCCCGGGACAAGTTGGTGGTCCATTTCTTTCGCAATATCCGAAGAATATTTTCACTTTGTTTGCTGGCGCTACTTCGGTTGGTGGTATTGAGCCTGTCACCAGCTTGTGTCCCAATTCTGTGTGTGAAAGAAAAGTGGGAGGTGCAACTTCTTTTAGTGTGACTCGTCTCAAAACTTTCTTGCGGGATGCCGCTTACGTCTATGGTCAACGCGTATTTCCACCAGTGATGCGCAAATATGTTCCATCAATTGAAGGAACATGGGGCGGTTTTGGTGCAGTCGCCAACGAGTTCAAGAATCAGTTGGTAATGGGGGCTCTGTCGCAAGTTGATGCAATTGAACAGGCCGTACAGATTATTTCTGAGTCGAAGTCGCCTCGCGTGCAAGTCGTGCATGCATTGTTGCCCCATGCACCGTGGAGAATCACACCAGATTTCCGGGTTGACCAATTGTCTCCGACAATTTCAACCCAGAATCCAGATAGCGAAGAAGTGATTCGAGATATGTATCAAACCTTCTTGTATCAAGTAGGTGCCGCAGACAGAGTGATGCAAAACCTTATTTCAAGCTTGAAAGCTTCGGGGAAATGGGATTCAACAATGTTGGTCGTAACTGCAGACCACGGCATTTCATTTATTCCAACAATGCCGCAGAGAAATACCGACTTCACTGATTCTGGTCAGGTTGCAGACATCTACCGAATTCCAACGTTCATCAAATACCCGAATCAGAAGGCTGCCATCTCTGACGATTGTGCAATAACCAATTTGGATTTGTTTCCGACAATCATTGAGGTCACTCGGACCAAGACTTCTTGGACATTCGCAGGGACATCATTGACACGCGATTGCCCCACGGAGCGAATTCGCCGGGTTGTGTCAGCAACTGGACAAACATTTGTAATGGAAGGCGGATTTGAGGAAACTAGATCACGGGCAGCGCACTATGCACAGATCGTTTCCAACGTTGGGCCGATCGAGAAGGTTGCGGCGGTTGGTGAGAGTGCATCACTGATCGGCACTCGAATAGGACAACGCGCCGCAGATGCACGCATTACTGAGTGGACCATAAAGCAGAAGCGCCTATTTACGAATGTGTCAGGGAAACGAGGCGCAACTATCCCTGCGCTCATAACGGGCAAAATCACTCTTTCTCAGCCATTAGAAGGTGGGACAGAAGGAATCATCGTTGTGGATGGAATTGCCGCTGGAGTTATCGGAGAGTTGTCCGGTGCACGTTCCATTGTTGAATTCACCGCGGTGTTGGACTACACACTGCTTACGCCCGGACCACACACCATTGAATTGTTCATCAGAAATCCTGAGGGCATCATCACTTTCGCCGGTGCCCCAAGTTAATTTCGCCCAGTGATTTCTCGCCAGTGAGTTGGATCCTCAATGAACTTCACAACACGGGGGACATCATCAACATGTACTGGTCGGCTAAATAAATAGCCTTGAGCACGGTGACACTCAAGCGACGTGAGTTGCGCTAGTTGTTCCGTGGTCTCAATACCTTCAGCTATAACCTCTGCTCCCATAGCACTTGCCATAGCAATAATCGTACGAACAATGTTTTGGGTCGCTGTTTCGGTTACGACCTCATTCACAAACGCCCTGTCAATCTTGATGCACTGAATAGGAAACCGTTGTAGTAGCGAGAGCGATGAATAGCCAGTACCGAAATCATCAATTGCAATGCGCACTCCGAGCGCGTTTAGACGATGAAGAGAAGCGAGCGCTTGTGCGGGTTCGGTAATCATGACGCTTTCTGTTACTTCGAGCCATAGTTGTTCAGCAGGAATGCCAGATGAAGTCAGGGCGTCGGTCACAACAGTGACAAATTGAGGATCATGAAGTTGTCGCACTGACACGTTGACACTCATCGTGGTGCTTTTAGAACAATGTTCGGCATCAATCCATGATCGGAGTTGTGTGAGTGCGTCGTTGATAGCCCATGAACCCAGTGGGACAATGATTCCTGTTTCTTCTGCAATGGGAATAAATTCATCGGGTGAGACCGTCTGAGATTGTCCGCGATCCCAGCGCATCAGAGCTTCAAAACCAACAACTATCCCCAGGTCGATATCAACAATTGGTTGATGTACGAGATGAAGTTCTTTGCGTTCAAGGGCTCGGTACAGGGCTGTTTCAACATCAAGACGCTTGGTAACGCTTTCAAGCATTGAATCGTCAAATAGTGCGATGCAGTTTCGTCCGGCATTCTTTGCTCTGTACATCGCAGTGTCGGCGTGCCGCATCAATTCGTTTGCGGATAGCTCCACTGCTGTAGGGGCATAGGCAACGCCAATGCTCGCCGTGACAAACATGTCACCATCTCTCGTGTTGATTGGCCGGCGTAGTGAATCCAGAACCTGCTCTGCCAAGAGAACTGATTGGGTCACTGTTTCTGTTGTTGCATCAAGAACTACAAATTCGTCACCTGCAATCCGTGCAACGGTGGCATGGGGTGGAACGGCTGAAGTGAGTCGTCGGGACACCTCTGTAAGTACGTCATCTCCGATTGAATGCCCAAGACTGTCGTTGATATTTTTGAATCTGTCAACGTCGATAAACAGAACGGTTGGTTGGAGGTGGGTTTTCCATGACGACCGCATTGCAGTTTCGATGTGCTGCAGCATGAGAACACGGTTGGGTAATCCAGTGAGTGAGTCTGTAAGCGCACTGCGAACTAGTTGCTCTTGAGTGATCGCATTGAGTCGCACTGATTGCACCACGCGTGACATGACGACAACAGCGAGAATGCACACCGTTATTGTTCGCACTGTGGTGTCTTGGTTGTTCGCAGGCTTGTCGATAGCAAGAATGATGATGGGCGCGACAAGAGATGATGTGGTGGTCAGCAGTCGAGTCATTAGTGCTGGCACTACGGTATGTGAACCCCCGGCGGAGACATGGCGAATAGTTGGGTGAGTGAACGCCGCGCCTGACAATGCAACTGCCATAAGAAGAGGTGCGTCAAGAGTTGCTAATGAAAATGAGACATCACCTCGAGAGACGACAGCACGCAAGATGACTCCGGCCAAAGTCAAAGCAATTGCGACGCCTAAGAATGCATTTGCCGGAGAGGGCACAGTCTCAGAAAACAACAGCGTGACCAACAGAAAAAGAACAATCATTGAGACAACGAGGGTCATGCTGCGAATTGTTGTGAAAGATGTTGAATTTCCTGTGATGCCGAGCGAGGGTTGGACGAGATAGACCCACACAATGAGCCAGGCCCCAAGACCAACAATGAGTCCGTCGGCTAGAACATTTCCCGCTTGTCCGGTGAGTCGTTGACGAACTATGAAAACGAGACCAAGGACAAGAAAGAGTTGAGAAACAAGAAAAAGTGATTCTGCTATCAGGGAATGAGGGGTGCTTCCCTTGTCTTCAAAGATGCGCGCCGCGAAAAAGGTGCCAGCGCTAAGGACGGTAAAAACGGTGACAGGCAGTGGTGCATGGTGGGCGGCAGTTCCGATGACCAAGCCCAATCCTGCGATGACAAGACAAGAAATGGCAGGCACGCTACTGAAGCCGTCAGCAATGACTGCATGTGTTGCACCGAGGCCGACAGCCGCAATCGAAAAGACCCAAGCAGATGCGGAGAGGGCTTTACGTGCCACTTCGTCTCGATTTCTGCATGTGGTGACCGCCTAATCGAACCCAAATAACGGTACTACGAGTGGGCTTCATGGGAGGGGAGCCTGTATCTGAGTGCCGGAAAGATAGTCTGCAGTCACATGACCACCGTTGCCCCCACCGTCACGGTCGTCGTACCAGGCGCTCATCTCATGGCAGAACTGCTTGGTCAGCGTGATGAACTACTTCGCCGAGTGGAAGATGCCTTTCCTGATGTCGCTGTTGTGGTGAGGGGAAACGAGATTGGATGTTCTGGACCACGAGCGCACCAAGTGGGTCGATTGTTCGAAGAGATGGTTCTTCTTCTCCAAAGTGGTGAACGGCTTGACCAGTCAGTGATGGATCGCAGCATTGTGATGGTTCGTGCTGAACAAAGGCCGAGCAGCGTGTTGACGGATGACATCTTGAAGGGCTCACGCGGACGCATGGTGCGACCAAAGACAGCTGGTCAAAAAAGGTATGTCGATGCCATTAGAGAGAACACCATTACCTTCGGTGTGGGGCCAGCGGGAACAGGAAAAAGTTGGTTGGCAGTTGCGATGGCCGTGCAAGCGCTCCATGCTCGGCAAGTTCAACGCATAGTTCTTACCCGACCTGCCGTAGAAGCTGGAGAACGTCTTGGATTCTTGCCGGGTGACTTGATGGCAAAGATTGATCCGTATCTCCGGCCTTTATATGACGCGCTGTATGACATGATGGATCCGGATGCAGCAGTCAAATTGATCGAACGTCAGACAATTGAAGTGGCGCCGCTGGCTTTTATGCGGGGTAGAACTCTGAACAACTCATTCATCATTCTTGATGAAGCGCAAAACAC
>CAMDVC010000018.1 GCA_945878785.1 Bifidobacterium breve
GGGGAGACGCCATCCATCTTGAGGTGATACGTGTTCGGTAGCCAGCTTCCCCAGTACAACTTTTGTGCAAGGCACACAAATGCGGCAGAGCCAATAACTATCGCGCCATATTGCACTACTAGGCGCACCTTTACGTAGGCGGGTCCCCACATCAGAATTGCTGCAACAGCGACAAAACAAAAGATTGCGAAGTCAAATCGCGTGGCGATGCCAAGAATCATTGGAAGAATCATCGAATAATGGATGTGGACTCTGCCATCCCGAATGTGGTTGACGGTTGCTCGTAACAGAAGGAGACAAAAGAATGTGAGAGCACCTACTTCCATTCCACGCAGTGTCCAATAAGTGAGTGGATAGAGAAAAGGCAAGGAACCTGCTGCAAGTACTGCAATCACATGGTTATTGCCCGCACTGTGGGTGAGCATCATGTCGAAGATGATCCATGATGAAGCCAGAATGAGAACAATTCCCGTAAGAGAGATAATTAATGCGGCAGAGGATCCATCAAAGCCAATGAGATGAACAAAGGCCATCCAGAGTGTCCATAACGGATTCGTGAATCCTTGAACCCGCGGCGCGCCAGGGAACCAGACCAGTTCTCCTGTCTTTGCCAGTGTTCGGCCGTAGTCCATAGAAATCATTGCATCGTCAAACAATGTGAATCGACGTGATCCCCACGGATTCGCGCTTGATTGCCATTGAAGGATGAGCATGAACACAAGGCCGGGAACGGCTGCGGCGGCGTACAACGCGCGTTGGTGAAGGCGAGAAATTGTTCTCATCATGGATATAGATATTTCTTTCCGCCACCTGCGACGAGACGCAGTTCTTGCGCAAAGGTTTGCGTCTTCTTGTAGTTATCTAGAACAAGAATTCCGGTGGTATCAATGATCACTACAGTTCCATCACCATCAACAGATGCAAATGTTCGTCCACCAATATGTCCGAGCGCCAGGAATGACTTGTTGCGACATGGGCAATATCCATGTGTGCCAACGCCTGTCGTCGTGCGCATTGCCCAATCCCATGTTTCTTTGGTTGTGCTTCTGTCAAAGAAATAGCGGCGAGTCCAATCGGCTAAGTCATCCATTGTCATAATGATTCCACCTGTTGAAAATCCGATGCTCCCGTAATCGCCCCGAAAGGTAGAAAGTTCGTAGCCCAGTGCATCAGTGATTCTGCTGCGTAGGAGTTCTTCAAAAGTTTTTCCGGTCTTTTGTTCGAGTATTAATCCGAGAAGTGAGAATCCGGACGTTGAATAGTCGACGTATGATCCAGGAGGAGATCTGAGTGGTTGTTCACTTACATAGCTCAGCACATCCATTGGTGTTGTGCCTTTTGCGACGTATCCGCTCTTTGATTTGTACTTGGCGAGCCCTGATGTGTGAGTGAGAAGTTGACGAATAGTTATTTGACCATGCTTGAATCCCATCCCCATGCCGCCCACAGAGTCATCAAGGGAAATAAGCCCTTCGTCCACTAATTGCATGATCAATGTGGTGGTAAATGTCTTGGTCAGACTGCCGATCAAGCTTGGTTGGTCAAAAGTTCTCATATTTCCCGAGATTCCATGCCAAATGCGGCCATCACGGGTAGCGACAATTGCACGTGCTTTGCCAAGCCCCATTTCTTGCGTGCGCTTGTCAAGGATTGATTGCATTTCGGTTTCGCGGATTGACCACGTGTCGTCTTTGAAGGCCGATGAATCGAGAAATTTCTTCACATCATCTTCAATTTCAATCTTCACTACCGTCGGGGCTGCAGACGGAGGTAATGGTTGATTCAACGGTGTACGAACAAAATCTATACTGCGACTGAGTGGCCCCACATTGATCGCAAGCAAGATGGCCAATACCAGAATGATTCGCGGAGAGACGTGAAGGAGAGTGAACCAACCCTCCTCTCGGTGTTCGAAGAGCCCGATTAGATATGTAACAACGGGCAGTGCGAGGAATGTAAGAGCAACGATGAGAAGAACACGCGCGTTTGTTGGGATTGCGTTCGGAACCAATTGCCAAAAGAACCAGGCTGTCATGGAATGCCACAAGTAAATACTGAGTGGGTACCTATTAAGAAATCGCGACACAGCAGTCGTAGAAAATGACGACAATGTCATTGGAAAATGTAGAAGGAGAGCTGTCCAGAAACCGCCGACGAAGAGATGCAGCACGTGATCATTGTTGACGACACCATCTATTGGTTGCCGAAACAGCAACCAGCTGCATGCACCCGCAAGAAATGCAAACGCGGTGACATGAAGAGATTGCGGTGACGGTCGGCCATGTACCAGCCACGCCATTCCTGCAGCAGTGCAGGTGGAATACAACACAATGTCTCCGACCGCCCAACCAAATCCTGTGCTATCGATTTCCCATATGCCTAGGGCAATTACAGCAATTATTCCTACTACCGGAATGAGCGATTTGAACCGACGTGTCAATGCATAGATAAATGGAGAAAGGACCAAGACCCACACGTATGCCCGTAGGTACCACATTGCTGACGTGAACCATTGGCTCGCAATCAGGGAACTTGGTTGGCTGAAAGGGAAAAAGAATGTCCACACTGCTGATGTGCGAACTTCAAAGAGAAGTGAGAGGAGGTAGACGGTAAGCGAATAAAACCACAACGGGAGAAATAGGCGTTTGAAGCGTTTTCGAAGTGTGTGAAAGGCAGATGCCTTTTGCAAAGATCGTGCCAAGAGTGCCCCGGTAACAACAAACATTGCAGGAACGGAAGAAATGATCCAGGTGGTCCATGCCCACCCACTCGTGTGCCAGGTGATGACGCGGAGAATGGCGAGAGCGCGCAGCCCATCGAGTGCGGCATCACGCGGAGAAATTGCTAATTTCTCTCGTAGCCCCACCGTATTCACTTGCGCAATTCTAAAAACTTTCCGAGATGTCCATGAAGAAAGCGACATCTTGTAGGGTGCAATTTACTCTGCGTTCATTGAAAGTTTGCTTTGGTCGGTGCGACCAGTTTGCATTATGAAAGGTAGGTGACCTGGTTGATAGGACGCTCAGGAGCAGCAACTGACTGTGTTGGCCAACCAAGATAAACAATGCCAATCACGTGATCTGTTGGTTCCATGGCACACAACGTGGTTATTGCGTCGTTCGCACCTTTTGCCGGAGACCCCCACAATGCAGCAAGTCCGAATGATTCGGCCATCAACAACATGTTTTGAACACCAGCAGCAACTGCGTACTTGTTCTCTTCTGTTTCGTTGTCACTATGACCTATGGCTGCGGCAATAACCATCACAACGGGCGCGCGCATGAATTTTCCGCGAGTTTTTGTGACTTTCATTGCTTCGTCCCCCTGGGCGGCCATGGCGTCTGCGATGGTGTTGCCAAGGGTGCTACGCGAATCACCGGAAATGACAGCAATACGAAGTGGCCATGTGCGTTTATGGTTCGGCGCCCATTGGGCAACGGAAATTATTCGCTGAATGATGACATCAGCGATTGAACGTGACGCATCAATCAACAGGCTGCTGCGACGTGCAGTAATCAGAGTTTCAAGTTCGTCAGGTGTCATTAGTTCTTATGAAGGTCAGCATTGAGGCCGCCCCATGAACCTGAGCGAGCAATTACTTCTACTGCGCCAGTTAATGAATTTCGACGGAACAACAAGTTCGACTGACCAGAAAGCAGTTTGGCTTTCACATTTGAGCCAGAAGGATCAATGACAACAGTACCGGCAGTTACATAGAGGCCAGCTTCCACAATGCAATCATCGCCGAGGCTGATTCCGATGCCAGAGTTTGCACCAAGAAGGCATCGTTCACCAATGGTGACCATTTCTTTTCCGCCACCAGAAAGCGTTCCCATAATGGATGCGCCACCACCAATGTCTGAGCCATCTCCGACAATCACTCCGGCTGAGATGCGACCTTCCACCATTGATGCGCCCAATGTTCCAGCGTTGAAATTGCAGAAACCTTCGTGCATCACTGTTGTGCCTGGTGCAAGGTGTGCACCGAGGCGCACACGGCTCGCGTCTGCAATACGCACACCGGAAGGAACGACATAGTCAGTCATACGTGGGAACTTGTCAACACCGTGCACCACAAGATGCTCGCCGCGCTGTGCAAGGTTCCATGCGACTGATTCCAGTGCATCGACAGCAACAGGGCCACGCGAAGTCCATGCAACATTTTGGAGCAATCCGAATGCTCCATCAAGGTTGATGGTGCGAGGCTTGACAAAGCGCTGTGACAACAGGTTCAGGCGTAGATACACGTCTACTGCGCTTGTGGGCGCGGCCGAGATCTCAATTTCGATGTTGATGGCTTCAAAAGCGACACCACGATCACGATCAGTATCAACACTTGGTTGATGTGATGGTGCGTCGGCAGGAGAAAACTTCCCTAGGCCGACGGTGCGAAAGCGCACGTCAAGTGTTTCTCCATTTGAATCGAGTGTTGCGATACCAACACCCCATGCGTGATCTGACATTAGAAGGCCTCCAGGCGAAGTGTTGGGAACAAGATGACGTCGCGAATTGATTGAGCGTTGCCGATCAACATTACTAAGCGGTCCATACCGATACCAAGGCCGCCAGTCGGAGGCATTCCGTATTCCATGGCACGTAGGAAATCTTCATCAACAGTGCCGGCTTCTGCGTTACCGGCTTCTTTTGACTTTTGTTCGTCTTCAAAACGAAGACGTTGTTCAACAGGGTCATTGAGCTCTGAATATGCATTTGCCAATTCACGTCCACCGACGAATAGTTCGAATCGCTCTGTGAGGTGCGGGTCGTTACGGTCAACGCGAGCAAGTGGGCTGATTTCGACAGGGTGACCAGTAACAAAAGTTGGTTCACGAAGAGTGGTTTCACATGTTGCATCAAAGAGTTCTTCGATAATTTTTCCTGGTCCGAAATGTGGCAAAACTTTTACGCCATGCTTTTCGGCAAGCGCTACGAGTTGTTCGCGCGGTTGCGACGGATGCACTTCTACTCCAGTCGCTTCTCTTACAAGGTCAATCATGCGCACTCTGCGCCATGGCTTGGCAAGATCAACAGGGATGTCGTCAATCAAGACCGTTGATGAACCGGTGGCGTCGTTTGCTGCATTCACGAACAGAACTTCCGTGAGATCCATGATGTCTGTGTAGTCGGCGAATGCTTGGTACAGCTCCATCATCGTGAATTCTGGGTTGTGGCGCGTTGAGATTCCCTCATTACGGAACACGCGACCAATTTCAAACACTCGCTCCATTCCGCCAACAATGAGCCGCTTGAGATGCAGTTCAAGCGCAATTCGCAGATACAAGGTCATATCGAGTGCGTTGTGATGAGTGACGAATGGTCGTGCATGTGCACCGCCTGGTTCAACGTGCAGAACAGGCGTTTCAACTTCAATGAATCCACGCTCGTGCAGAGTGCGGCGAAAGCTTGAAATGACTGCATGGCGAACCGCAAACATTCGCCGCGATTCTTCATTGCCAATGAGATCTGCATAGCGCTGGCGATACCGAGTGTCGGTATCAGTAAGTCCATGCCATTTGTCGGGCAGTGGACGGACAGCCTTTGACAGCAGAATGACTGAATCAACTTTGATTGACAGTTCGCCCTTTCGAGTTGTCATAACAATGCCTGTTGCGCCTACCCAGTCACCGAGATCCAGATTATTGATGGCGTCAAATGCATCATCCCCGACGATTGCTTTTGAGACGAATAACTGAATTGAAGTTTCGCGGTCTTGCAATGTAGCAAAGATGAGTTTTCCTTGGTCACGCTTCAGCAGGATTCGGCCTGCGACGGTGACATGACTCTTTGTTTCTGAACCAGCTTCGAGAGCGCCGAATTCATTGCGAATTTCCCCAAGAGTGTGGCTGCGATCAAATCGGTACGGATACGGATTAGTGCCCTTGGCCCGAAGTGCATCAAGCGAGCCGAGCCGGCGGGCCCTCTCTTGCTCGAGGCCATTAGTTCCTAGATCTACAGATTCATCACTCACAGACTCTCTACGGTAGTTCGCTCACCTACTGAACGGGGAAGCTATTCATCAACTACGGTCAAACAGATGCGATTTAGGACTTCATTATTGGTAACTGCCCTGGTGGTATCGACCGTAAGTTCTCGCGCGGTAGCAGTCGGACCTAGTGAATTCCCAACTAAGCGGCTTGAACCCACAATGTCGGTATCAGCAGTTTCAAGCTTGATGCCGCTAGAGGTAAAGAAGATCAGCGCTGGAGTTATTGCAGGAGGTGCGCAACCGCATTCGTTGAAATTCCCGACCATCTCGCTGACAGCTCAGACCCGAGCAGGTAAGGACATTTTTCGTCTGGGGGACGGTTGGCGTATTCCTATGGCAACCATGGTTGCTGCGAATGATTACGTTCGAGCGACTGGTGGAGACGCAATGGCAGACGTTGTGGCGCGTGGCCAAGTGTTGATGGGTGAGACTGCTGCCGAGGTTCGTGGAGCGCAAGTAGGAGATGTGTTGATATTGCGTGATCGCAAGTTCTGGATGCGTCCGTTCACAATTGGCGCCATAGTCGCCGATGAGTTTGTCGACTGGGGTGATTTATTGATGTCAAGTTCAGCCGCCGCAGCGCTTGGAGAAATGCCTGTCTCTCAGATTGCAATTACCCAAATAGTTTCGCCGGCCTCAGTGCTTGCGGGGCTAAAGAAAAAGGGCATCACGATTGGAACTGTGTATCGATTACGTACTTCATGGGACAGAAAGAATCCTGATGGCACTTTGGGAACCGCTACTACTAAAAAGTTATTGGGAGAATTTTCATATCGTCCAACTGTTGGAAGTTCGATTCTTGTTGCAGGCTCGTGGACATCGCGCAACATCGCATGGAAGGTGCGCTATACCGATATCAAATTAGGAAACAACTGTCACCGAATGGTTGTCGACGCAATTCAAGGTGCTCTCACTGAAATAAAAAATGCCGGTTTGTCACGATTTGTCGATACAGCAAACTCGAATCGATATGGCGGCTGTTTTGTAGGCCGCTACAACAGGCTCGCCGGAAACTTCGGAGCGCCATCTCGGCATGCGTGGGGAATGGCTTTTGACATCAATACAGACACAAACCCACAAGGTGGTGTCCCTCAGATGAATTGTGCCGTGGTGCGAATCTTTCGAAAGTGGGGATTTGCCTGGGGTGGAAATTTCTGGCCAGAAGATGGCATGCATTTTGAATATGTCGGAGAACAACGAGATCAGTTGGGGTATCCATCGCGGTATTGCCCGAATAAAGCTCCCTTGCTGGCAGTGACCCTTCCACAATTTGGTACCACGACGACCTCGAGCCCTACTTCGACCACGACAACTACAACAACAACGACCACCACGGCACCGATAACCTGACACACGTGAATGTCGATAAAAAATTGGTCATTATCGGTGGTGGGCCTGCAGGTCATTCAGCGGCATCTGCTGCTGCTCGCCGGGGTGTATCTGTCACCTTGATTGAGCGCGAAATTCTTGGTGGCGCTGCGCATCTTTGGGATTGCGTGCCTTCAAAAGCAATGATTGCTACCGGTGGGGCGATGAGCTTCACCGGCAAATTGTCAGGTATGGGATTAGAGAACCGTACGGCGCAAGTTGATGTCGAAGCATTGACGTCACGTATTGAGAGCATAAAGACACGATTGTCAAACGATGTTCACAACTTGTTGCATAGTCAAGGTGTCACGGTCATTCTTGGCACCGCTCGTCTCGTCTCCGCACATACTGTGCATGTTGATGCGGCTGACGGAACAACGCACCTTCTTGAGGCAGATGACATTCTCATTTCCACTGGCTCTCGTCCACGTATCCCTGATTTTGTAACCCCTGATGGTGACCGCATTCTGACAACACGCGATTGCTATCCACCACAAAGTTTTCCGGACAGCGTCACAATCATTGGATCAGGTGTCACTGGTGTTGAATTCGCGCATATGTTTGCGTCGTTCGGCTCAAAAGTGACTCTCGTAGTAAGTCGTCAACAAGTTCTGCCAGGCAAAGACCCCGAAGTTGCAGCAGTGTTGGAAGATTCTTTCTTAAATCGCGGCGTGCGGTTGTTTAAAGGTGCGCGCGCCACTTCTGTTGAGCGCACAGAAACAGGTGTACGTGTCGTGTGCGATGATGGCCGAGTATCTGAAACAACTCATGTCGTTCTTGCCATTGGTTCGCTTCCCAACACTGAAGGTCTTGGCTTAGAAGAAGTAGGCGTCGTTACAGATGGTGGATACATCCCCATCAATCGTCACTGCCAAAGCAATATCGAACATATTTACGCAGCGGGCGATGTCAGCGGAAAACTTCCCTTGTCATCGGTTGCCGCCATGCAGGGACGCAAGGTTGCTGAGCAAGTTGTGGGTGGCCCGAAAGGACCGCATCGTCATCTTGATTACGACAAAGCAGCATCCGCCATCTTTACGGAACCAGAGATTGCTGATGTGGGCTTAGCTGAAGCGGAAGCTTTCGCATCTGGCAGGAAAATTCGCGTGACGAAGGTGCCATTTTCAACAACAGCAAAAGCACTAATCAATAATGACTCGCGTGGATTTGTGAAGATTATTAGCGACCCAGCTACTGGCGAAGTATTGGGTGGTTCAATTGTGGGTCGTCACGCAGCAGAACTGATCAGTGTGATTGCGCTTGCAGTTACTGCGAACCTCAAAGTCACAGACATTGAAGAATCATTGTTAGTGCACCCGGCGTTGGCTGAAGCCCTCGCTGATGCGGCTGAATAACTATTCGATAATGACAACAACGTCGCCAGCGCCGACTGTGTCGCCGGTTTTGACATTGATTGCCTTCACAATGCCAGACTTGTCTGCTTCAATTTGGTTTTCCATTTTCATGGCTTCCAAAACAACGACACTTTGACCAGCCTCAACTGTTTGGCCCACTTCAACTAGAACTTTCACGATTGTTCCTTGCATTGGAACGGACACTTTGCCGCTTCCGCCGCCGGCGCCACCTGACGCAGCAGCACTGCGTGTTGGCTTCTTCGCTTTTGCGCTTGGTGATGCGACACCAGCAGATTCAGGAACCCACAACTTCACATCGAAGCGGCGACCATTGACTTCAACAGTGGTGGTGCGTTGAACGAGTGGCTCGTTGTCGTCTCCGGCAGGAGTAATTGGTGCGGTACCAATATGTGACAGGTCAAGAACTTCTTCTACCCACTTTGTGGAGTGAGTCACTGCCGCAAAGTCCGGGTGTTCAAGAATTGCGATATCGGCAGGAATGGTGGTGGCGATTCCTTCTACAACCATTTCCTTGAGTGCACGAATTGCGCGAGCAATTGCGACATCGCGATCACGACCCCACACGATGACTTTTCCGACAAGGTTGTCGTAGTACTGGCTGATCTCATCGCCTGATTCATATCCGGCATCAAAGCGCACTCCAAAGCCATCTGGTGCAACAAGCTTTGTAATGGGTCCAGGAGAGGGAAGGAACTTTCCGCCTGCAGGGTTTTCAGCGTTAATACGAATTTCAATTGCATGACCGCGACGAGCAGCAAGAACTTCCTTTTGTGTCATCGGCAGTTTCTCGCCTGACGCCACACGGATTTGCCATTCAACAAGGTCAATACCGGTGATGACTTCAGTAACCGGGTGCTCAACCTGAAGGCGAGTGTTCATTTCAAGGAAGAAGAAGTCTCCGTCTTGGAAAATGAATTCCACGGTTCCTGCGTTGTAATAGCCAACAGCCTTTGCTGCTTTGACCGCAGCGGCACCCATTGCTTCTTCAACACCTGCTGGAAGACCAGGAGCTGGTGCTTCTTCAATGAGTTTTTGGTGACGACGCTGTGCAGAGCAGTCACGTGTGGAAATCCAGACGACGTTTCCGTGTTGGTCTCCGACCAACTGCACCTCAATGTGACGTGGCCACGTGAGGTAACGCTCAATATAAATTTCATCGCGTCCGAAGAAGTTCTTTGCTTCACGTTGTGCAGACTCCATTGCTTCTTGCACTTCATCTGCTGACTGCACGACTTTCATGCCGCGTCCGCCACCACCGAATGCAGCTTTGATTGCTAATGGCCAACCGTGTTCATTTCCGAAGTCAGAAATTTCCTTTGCTGAGGTAACAAATTCTGTTGTACCGGGAACGATGGGTGCTCCACCGCGCAGTGCTGCTTTGCGGCTTGAGACTTTGTCTCCCATTTCATCGATTGCCTCTGGAGGTGGCCCGATGAACGCAACACCCATGGCTGTGATGGCGCGTGCGAAGTCTGGGTTCTCTGAAAAGAATCCGTATCCGGGGTGAACGGCGTCTGCGCCGCTGTCCTTGATGGCTTTCAGAATTGCTTCTGTGTTGAGGTAGCTCTCGGCTGCTGTTTGGCCGCCGAGGGCATACGCCTCATCAGCAAGACGCACGTGAAGGGCATTGCGATCAAGCTCGGAGTAGACCGCAACAGTGGCAATTCCCATCTCTCGGGCAGCTCGGATAACACGGACGGCAATTTCGCCGCGATTGGCGATAAGGATTTTCTTCAGCACAGGTGACAATCTTTGTCTAGTGGACCCCTCAATTGCTAACTCATCGAGCCCATGGCTCATTCAGACCGTTTCCGAGACGGGAAGCACCAACGTTGACCTCATGGCGGCGGGGGCTCTCGGAGCGCCCGACCGCAGTGTTCTAAGGGCTGATTTCCAATCAGCAGGCCGCGGGCGCTTAGACCGCACGTGGGAGGCGCCTCGTGGCGCGAACCTGCTGGTGTCGTTGTTGTTTCGCACTATTCCGGCACACCTTCACGTCTTGACCCAAGCTGTCGCGCTGTCGGGAGTGATTGCGGCGCGTGAATTATGCGGCGTGCAGGCTCAACTGAAGTGGCCAAACGACATATTGGTGGGACAGGATAAGTTGTCGGGCATTTTGGCCCAAGCTGCCCCTGTTGACGAACTTGGGCGCGTGTCGTTTGTGGTGGTGGGTATTGGATGCAATTTGTCATGGGCGCCACCTGGTGCTGCGTCGCTTGCTAGTTGTGGTTGGACACGTGCAGTGACGCCCGATGAGTTTCTTGCGGCAATGCTTCCTGAGATTGATCGGCTCTTGATGCTTGACGATGACGCAATGCATGAGGAGTATCTGGCCAACCTTGCGACCGTTGGAACGCAGGTACGAGCTGAGATGCCGAATGGTGAACACATCATTGGTCGTGCTCTTACGGTGGAACCAGATGGTCGTTTAGTGATTCTCGATGACTGTGCAATTAGTCATCGAATTGACACAGCCGACGTAGTGCATCTCCGACCAGCCTCTGACTGACTACCGTGGTCATGTGCCGACTGATGAGAAATTCTCGCGACTTGCGAGGACCCCTCGATGGATGCTTGTAGTGAGCGTGGCCCTGGTGACGTCACTGGCCGGAGCGCTCGGCATTGTGCGGGCAACGAATTCACATCTTGATTCTGTTCGTCGGGTACCTGCTGCGACTCCTGCATTGTCGCCACCGAGTGACGGCGTGGAAAATTTCTTGTTAGTTGGTTCAGATTCCCGAGCTAGTGCCGACCCGTCTGATGAGGATTTTGCGACAGTAGGAACTGAAGAAGCAAACCCGGGGATGCGTTCAGACACGTTGATTCTTGTGCGGTACGACACCAAAGCAAAGCAAGTTTCCATGATGTCGATTCCTCGTGACTTATGGGTACGTATGTCTGATAACGATAAATTTGCAAAAGTTAATGCCGCGTATCAGCGTGGTGCTGATGTTTTGGTGCGCACGGTGCAGCGAGCACTGAATGTGCCGATTCATCATTACGTCGAGATCAACTTTTCTGGTTTCAAACAAATTGTTGACTCAATTGGTGGGGTGCATGTGTGTGTACCCCGCGCATCACGTGACAAAGCGACGGGTTTTCACATCGGTCGCAAAGCATGCAAACTGCAATCAGGCGTTGAAGCATTAAGTTACGCACGGGCACGTCATTTCGAGGAAAAGATTGATGGAGAGTGGCGACTAGAAGGCACTGGAGACGTTGGTCGCGGTACTCGCCAGCGCGCCTTTATGTCAATGCTTGCCAAAGATGCCGCAATTTATTTGGCGCAACATCCACTTGATGCTCATAATGTTCTTGATGCGTTTGCCGCTGCAGTGTCAGTTGATGAGCGGCTCGACCTTATTGATCTTGCGCGCAAATTACGTCCAATTGGAGAAGGAAATGCAGTGTCGTATGCACTGCCTGTGACCGACGGTTGGGCGGGAAGCCAATTTGTCTTCCGCCTTGCAAATGAGGCTCCGCCGTTGTTGGCATATTTTGCAGGACTTGGTCCGGCCCCCTGAGTTGGTTAATCAGTCGCTTGGATTGCCTGCGCTGTAGTTCTGCGCAATTTGGTTGCAAACGCTTCGGCAGAAATCGGTTCGCCGATACGGTTGCCCTGCAATAGGTCGCACCCAAGAACTTTGAGACGTTGCACATGATCTTGCGTTGTCACCCATTCGGCACACACAATCAAATTCAATGAGTGCGCCAATTGAATAAGGGAGCGCACCATAGGGTCGTCGCCGCCATCTGTACGCCCGACATCACGCACCAATGTGCCATCAAGTTTCAACAAGTCAGCAGGAAATGTGCGTAATGAAGCAAGAGACGAATAGCCGGCACCAAAGTCATCAACCGCAATGCGAACGCCTTGTCGTTTGAGGGCAGTGACTGTACGTAGAACCGAGGGATTGTTATCTACGAGTGTTGCCTCTGAGGTTTCAAATACCAATTGAGAACCTTCAAGCGTGTTGTCGCGCAAGATAGTGAGAGCACGATCAACAAAAGTGATGTCGGAGAGTTGCCGGCGTGACGCATTGACATGAATTGCCATATTGCGATCAACAAGTCCGGTGGAAATCCATTCGGCAACAGTGCGGGCACTCTCATTCAGTACCCAGTCACCGATGGGGGCAATCAGCCCTGATTCATCTGCAAGGTCAAGAAAGGCGCCAGGTGCGAGTAACCCGCGCGTTGGGTGATTCCATCGCAATAGAGCCTCTGCGGCAACGACGCGACCTGTATGAGCTGATTCGATGGGTTGGAATACCACTGCAAATTGATTGCCTGCAAGAGCTTGTTCAAGTTCTGATGCAAGTGTCTGGCGTGCTTTAGCTGCTGTACGCATATCTTCGCTATACAGCTCTGATCTGCCACGGCCACGTTGCTTTGCGCGATACATGGCGGTGTCTGCTGACCGTAATAAAGTGACTGCGGCGTCTGCAGCAGATTCAGTGTTCAGTAACTCTGGCGTAGACATCGCAACTCCGATACTTGCGCCAGCTTCAATTTCAACACCCTGAAGCACCAGTGGCCCTGTGATTGA
This sequence comes from Bifidobacterium breve, assembly GCA_945878785.1. Taxonomy (GTDB): domain Bacteria; phylum Actinomycetota; class Acidimicrobiia; order Acidimicrobiales; family Ilumatobacteraceae; genus UBA2093. The sequence goes on from CAMDVC010000018.1 coordinate 13,280, forward strand.
TGTGCGAATTCGTTCAGCAACATCAAGGGCCACTTGTTCATCAAGCAATCCTTCGCACAACACGACAAATTCGTCACCGCTGATACGTGCCACTAAGTCACTTGGTCGAGTCGCCGCTGCAAGGCGGCGTGCAACAGTGACAATAAGTTGGTCGCCAACTGCATGACCAATGGTGTCATTGACATGCTTGAGCTTGTCGAGGTCAATGAACAACACTGCAACGCTGGAGTGTGTGGTCCTGCTGCGCTCGAGAGCTTCTGTTGTCTTTCGTTCAAACAACACACGGTTCGGTAATCCGGTCAGGGCATCATGCGTGGCTTGTCGTGCGAGTTCAGCTTGGGATTGGCGTTCTTCTGTGATGTCACGCGTGATTGTGGCCCAATGATGAACGCTGCCATCAGGGTCTCGCACTACTTGCACAACGACAGACAAGGTGCGCGCAATACCGTCAGGCGAACGAAAGCCAATTTCGCCCTCCCAGCGATGTGAAGAATCTGCTGGCGGGGCCGCGTCAAGCAACACGCGAGGCAATTGGTCGCGAACTGCTTGCATAAATGTTCTGGCGGCCACATCGCCGGCACCTGCACCAGGGTCTGTAACGCCAATCAGAGTGCGCGCAGTGTCATTAGCAAACATGAGTTCACCAACACGATCAAAAACGAGCACAGCATCGCCAGAGACATCAAGCAGGCCGACAAGCTGATCCGACAATTGACGCTGTGTCACAAGAGTGGTGCAATCAATTGCTGTGCCGATGTATCCGGCAAGTGCGCCATCAATCACAACGGGTTGAGTGGCAACTTGAATCCACATCACTTCACCAGTCGCTAATCCGATTCGAAACTCCACTGTGAATGTTTCGCCACTGTCGCGATGTTGCACCCACCGACGTTCACATTCGGTGCGTTCGTGTGGCAACGCATTGACCCACGGTGCTGTTCCAACACTGAGCGGCGCTCCTCCTAAGACCAAGGCGCGGAATGCATCGTTGCCCGCCGTTAGACGACAATTGATGTCAGTCTCAAATATGCCGATTGGCAGGGCGGTGGTGGAGAAGTTGATAGATGTATTCTCACAGATTGAACACCCTTAGCGGTGGAACAACCCCCCAGCGTGATCGGTTCAGGGTGGCTGGGTCACTATCCTGACAAGGATGCCTACACCGCAATTGTCTTCCTTAGGAGATCCTCTCTGTCTCATGACAATTCATGCTCATCCTGATGATGAGGCATCAAAAGGTGCCCCAACGGTGGCTAAGTACTTTGCTGAGGGCGTTCGCACCGTACTTGTGTGCTGCACGGGTGGAGAAGAAGGCGATCTGCAGAATCCAGCATTGCGTGAGCCGGGCCAACCTTTTCATGACATGACGCCTGAACAAGAGCGAGCACATCTGGCAATCGTGCGCCCAGAAGAGTTGCGCAAATCCGTCGAGGCAATTGGTTTTTCGGCATTGCACATGTTGGGTTATCGCGACTCGGGCATGGCAGGGTCTGAATCAAACAACAATCCTGATTGCTTTCATATGGCAGATCTTGATGAAGCAGCAGGACGTCTAGTACGCCTTATTCGTCTTGAACGGCCTCATGTGATTCTCACGTACAACGATGACCAGGCCAGTTATCCGCACCCTGATCACTTACGCGTGCATGATGCCAGTGTGTTGGCATTTGACCGTGCAGGCGACCCCGCGTGGTACCCGGACGCTGGCGAGCCGTGGCAACCACAAAAGATGTATTACACGTTGTGGGCAAAAGAGCGCATTTTGGCAGTTCATGAAGCGTTGGTGTTGAAGTATGGCGAATCGCCTTTCGATGAGAACTGGCGTAATCGCCCATCGCAAGATCATCGCGTCACAACTCGTTTACACATTGGTGACTACCTCTATGCGCGCACGCAATCGTTGCGTGCACATGCAACGCAGGTTGATCCGGCTGCCAAGTTTTGGTTTGGTCTTACTGACGCAGAACTAGCTGATGTGTACCCGTGGGAAGATTGGATTCTTGCGCAAAGTCATCATCGTGAGGTTCCAGAAGGAATGATGGAGACCGACATGTTTGTCGGTATTCGCTAGCCAACACGCATGGCGTTGCGTAATTCGTGATAGCCAATAAGCACAGCGCCACTTGCAGTAATAGCGTTGCGCAATTCATCACTTGTGGCGAGAGCAAGGTCGTCGATCCAGCCTGTTGCTACGTCACCTAATGCGCGAACTTCAGCAGTATCAATTGCTGGCTGCACGTGAATTTCAGTAACCCCTGGTTCAAGTGCGCCGAGAGCTGAGAGAACTCGTTCACGACTGCCAGTGCGCCAGTCATGGTCAAAATGATCAGGAAATACGATGCCTTCATCGGCAGCTAATTGACGGAAGGGAAACCCAGCTGCCGATGCTGAAATTGTGGAAGGCAATCGAATGGGAAGTTTGAATTCCACTGCAAGTTC